>CAZNBK010000088.1:0-5469 GCA_964571105.1 uncultured Desulfovibrionaceae bacterium | reverse complement strand
TTCAACGGCCCCCTGGACATACTCTCACTGGCCGAAGCCCAATCCAAACTTCGCCAGCTGGAAAAAGTAACCTTTGAAGTGATTTTTCAGTGGATTCATCGCCATTTGGACCGTCTTGCCGCGCGGAAAATCTATTTCAACACCATCTCCGCCGATTTTCTGGATATTGCCGAGCTGCGCGCCATTCATCCGGAGTATGAGTTGATCAGCAAGAATATGGTCTTTGAAATTCTGGAAAACGCAAGCATTGAGAGCATGCTCGTACAGCGGATCAACTCCTTGCGGCAGGAGATGTCCGCTTCAATCGCCATTGATGATTTCGGCTGCGGCCACTCCAATGCCCTCCGGCTGATCAGCATCTCGCCGGATATTCTCAAGATCGACCGCTTTTTTATCAGCTCCATCCACGATGCGCCCGATACCAAAAAAGAGTTCTTATCCAATATCCTGGCTTACTGCCGCTCCAAGGGCATTCAGACCCTTGCGGAAGGCGTGGAAACCCGCGAAGAACTGGCCAGCATTATAGATATGGGCTTCGATTACGCGCAGGGTTTTTATCTTGGCCGACCGGAGTTTGAACTCGCCGACCTGAGCCCGCAAGTTAAGACTGAGCTGGACGAGTTGAGTGTTTTCAACCCGTAATTTGAGCCGACCCTCCCATGGCGTGCGGATACCGGCCCGCGCTTTCCAGGCTGAAGCGCTCTAACGCCGAAACTTCTCGGCCAGCTCCAGACCGGCCACGCGCTGGCGGGTGCCGGCCTTGAAAGCGCGGCAACTGCCGGGCGAGATCTCGTCGATGATAATGGGCTGGCCGCTTTCATCCAGGCCCCATTCGATCTTGATATCCCAAAGATCCAGGCCACGGGCCGCGAACATGCCCCGAATGGCTTCCATGGCCGCAGCGTTGCGGGCCAGGAGGTCGTCGATGATGGCGGCGTCAATGATGCCCAGGGCCACCAGGGCAGAGGGCACAATGAGCGGATCGCCGGCGGCGTCGTCTTTAAGGGTAATTTCGTGTACGGGCGCGGGCAGGAGCAGCCCGTCCTTAACTCCGGGAACCATGGAATAGCGGCGCAGGAAGCTGCCGGTGCACACCCAGCGGGCCACCCACTCCAGCCCGGGGGCGAACATTTTAGCCTTGAGCGCGTCCATGGACAGGGTCGCCAGATCATAGGAAATCATGTGGGTGCGGGCGATTTTCTTGTCATTGATTTCGTCGAAAATGGCCGAGGACATGATCAGGCAGGCCTCGCCCTGACCGGGCACGGTTTCTTCGGCCAGATTGTTGCCTCCGGGGTCGATTTCGCCTGCGTCGTTTTTGGTGACCCGATCGGTAAACACCAGGCGCACGGTATTGGCGTCGCGCTCATACACATCTTTGGTTTTGCCGCGATATAAAAGCTTCATGTTCTCTCCAGGGTTATCGGTAACTTATAAAGGATGCGCCTCCCGGATCTGCCGGTAAATCCGACCCGCGCATTCTGTCTTTATGGATTAATCCGCGTTTTTGCGGGCGGACAGGGGCCTGGTTTTTAAAAATTCATCTTTGTGCTTCAGGTAAAAATCCACAAACCCTTCTATGCTGTAATCAAACGCCTCGCTCACATCTTCATGCACAGCCACAAACATGCAGGCAGGCATTTTTTTCTTGCGGATATTATCTTTGATACACGGATCGCAGCCGTGGGAATGATTTTGGGGGTGCCTGGGGCAGTCCGACACGGGGCAGGTACAAAAGTGCTTGTTCATGATTGTTTTTTTAAATCTAAAAAGCAAGAAAGGGAACCTGATTTCTCAAATTCCCTTTGGGGTAATCTCGCATCTTTTTCAGATATTTAGCTGGTCGGGATGAGAGGATTTGAACCTCCGACCCCCTGAACCCCATTCAGGTGCGCTAGCCAAACTGCGCTACATCCCGACATGTGAGGTTTTACTAATCTAGATGCGCGCGGCTGTCAATCCAAAGCGCGCAGAATTTTTCAATCCCGGCTCGCGCAAGCGCCCAGCCAGGGCCTTTACGCCTGGAGACAGCATTACAAAGGAGGAAAACCCGGCCCGGTATTCCGCAGATTTCAGCGCAGATACCTGGACAAGGTCGCGGTCACCTCGTCAATATCCACGGGCTTGCCCAGGTGTCCGTTCATGCCTGCGTCCAGACACTGCTCGATATCCGAGCGAAAAACGTTGGCGGTCATGGCAATGATGGGTATATCCTCCGCCCCGGCAAGGCCGGAGGAGCGAATCCGGCGGGTGGCTTCAAGTCCGTCCACTTTGGGCATCTGCACGTCCATGAGGATGAGGTCAAACCCGGCCAGGTCGGACTTGAACAGGTCCACGGCTTCGGCGCCGTCAGCGGCAAAAACCATCTCCAACCCTGTGGGCTCCAGCAAGGCATGAATGATCTCGCGGTTGATTTCCACGTCCTCGGCCAAGAGCACCCGCCTGCCGCGGAACAATCCGGCGGTTTCAGCACTGGCTTGCGTCTGGTCCGGGTCTGCGTCATCGTGCTCTTCCTTCCCCTTGGGTAGGGTGACGCGGAAGGTAAAGGCGGAACCTTGGCCCGGCGTCGATTCCACGCTTATGCCCCCGTCCATGGCTTCTGAAATGCGCTTGGAAATGGCCAGACCCAGCCCGGTGCCGCCGAATTTACGCGAAATGCTGCCATCGGCCTGTTCAAAGGGCTTGAACAGCCGGTCCAGCTGTTCTGCAGTAAGCCCGATGCCGGTGTCGGAGACCACAATGCGCAGCGAACAAGTTTCGGCATCCTGGCTGTCAACCGCGACGCGCAAGGTGATTTCACCATTTTCTGGCGTGAATTTAACGGCATTGGACAACAGATTGGTAACCACCTGGGCCATGCGCTGCTCGTCGGCGATGAACCGGGCGGGCAAAGCCTCGTCAACCACGAAACTGAACCGCTGCTTTTTCTCCTCGGTCTGGAAGCGGATAACGTCCGCCACCCGGCCCAACATCTCGGCAATACTGAATTCACTCAAAGACAGCTCGAACTTGTCGGCCTCGATTTTGGACATATCCAGAATGTCGTTGATAACCCCCAAAAGGTGCTGGGAAGCTCCGGAAATTTTGTTCAGACAATACTGTTTGCGCTCCGCGTCGGACGAGCGCATGCCGATGGTGGCCATGCCGATAATGGCGTTCATGGGCGTGCGTATCTCATGGCTCATGCGCGACAGAAAATCGCTTTTCGCCCGGCTGGCTGCTTCCGCCTGTTTTTTGGCCCGGGCCAACTGGGTGACGTCATTTAAAATGAGCATAACGCAAACCGCGTCGCCGGAGTCGCGAACCCTGCCCAGACTTACCGCATAGTCGAAAACATCGCCGTTGGCGTCCGGAATGGAAATGGTCGATTCATGGAATGAGTCCACGTGTTGCGCACTCATGAGCAGAGCGGACATTTCCGGGCGGAGTATGCCGCTATCCGCGCCGGTAACTGAAGAAAACAGCCCTTCGCCGCTGTGTTGCAGCCCGTGGCGCTGTGTAATGATATCCATGGCCCGGTTGTTGTACATGGGCTGCAACTGTTCATTGAGCAGTAAAAGCGCGCCGGGCATGCTGTCGAGATAAGCGCAAACCCCTTCCAGGGCGGCATTCATGCTCCCCACAATGCGCCGGAAATCGCCGTGATAGTTTTCGGGGTCCACCCTCATGCCGAGAGCGCCGGTGCGGGTTGCCGAGGTCAGTTTGTTGATGTCTTGCACCACCCCGCGCACCGAGGCGGACATGCGTTCAAAAGCAGAGCCAAGCTGGCCGATCTCATCGCCGCGCCCGGTAAGGTCCGGAGGCAGGCTGTGCTCGAAATCGCCCAGGGCAAGCTCTCCGGCGCTGCCGGTAATGGCCTTGAGCGGGCGGGATAAAATCCTGCGGTTAAGGAAGCCGATCAGAACAATCATGCTCAAAATAGCCACAATGGTCAGCACTGCCCCGGTTAAGAGCGCCTGCCGGGCCGGGCCCATAAAATCATCGCGCGGGGCCTGAATGGCGAAAACCCAGCGCGTGCCCTTAACCGGCGCATAGCCGATAAAGAAATTGCCGCTGCCGATATCCAGACTGGCCGAGCCGGTTTGATATTGGGTCATGGCCGCCAACAGCGCCTCCACGCGGGGGCCGTCGCCCAGGCTGCTTTTAATCGACTGCTGGCTGAATATCTTCCCCAAATCCTTATGAGCAATGAACGCGCCCCGTTCGTCAATGATAAACGCGGTGCCGCCGGTGCCGATGTTGATATCGCGCAGCACATCGCTCAAAATGTCATATTTGTAGCTGCCCACCAGATAATAAAGTATGGGAGACACCGCGCCGGGCGCCTCCTGGGCCAGGGACAGAACGGGTATGCCCATGACTATTTCCGGACCGAACGTGCCGATGGAAATCCGCTCGATCGCCAGGTTGGCCGTTTCCTGAAACAATGTATATATTTCGCGCCCGGTGATGGTGCGGGGGCAATCCTCGCTGCCGGTCAGCAAAGCGCCGTCCGGTTCGTAAATGCCGATCCAGGCGTATTCTCTGCCGCTGCTGACAATATCCAGGCTTCTCTGCTTTTCCTGAATGCTGGTGGAGGCGCTCCGAAAAATCCTGTTTTCGCTGAGCAGAAAAAACCTGTCCGCCAGCATGTGCAAGCGATTTTCCACATTTTGCGCAGCGGTTTTAGCCATGGGCTCCAGCATGCCCAGCATGACGGAGTCGGTCAGGCTGTTCATGAAGTGAAACATCACCAGCATAAGTCCCAAGGCAAGGGGCAGCGCGGCGCAGATGGTGGCCAGCAGTATTTTTGTGATGATGCTTCGGTTCTTCACGGTCGGCGCAACCAGGAGCTAAGGTTTGATCCCGGGCACAATGCCTGCGGCAGGAATGACGGCAACTGCTTTGTCGCCTGCCCTGGCCTGGGCCAGAGCCGCCGTGGAAAGCTCGGTGAAGGTGTCGTAAAAAAGAGTATCCGCCGCAACCCGGCGAACCTGCCCGGGATCCTGCCTGTTCAGCAGCTCGTTTGTATATTCGCGGACAATTTGATTGGGGTGTACGCCCAAAACAGCCTTCAGGCGACCGAGGTAAAGCACGTCCCAGCTCATCATCAGGCCGCTGCGGTTTTTGGCATTGAATTCAGCGGTAATGATCCGGTTGTTGTGCACAAAAAGGGTGACGAACGCCTGCCAGCCGTCCCGATTAAACTCGGAAGATTGGGCGGAATAATACCCGTCGTGCAGAAAATCTTTGCCGGGAGAGCAACCCAGGGCAACAAGCACCAGCGCTCCGACAAAAAATGCTCGTAGTCTCATTTTTGCCGCTCTAGAATCGTTCAACTTTGAAATGTTACAAAACTTGAATACCAAACGCTATTTTTAAAGCCAAAAGACAAAGAGACATTTCCCTTATGGATGCGCAAAATCCAAGGCGATTTTGCGAAAGGCACGCGCTGTTCAGGCCGTAATTAAAACATTTCTTAAAAGCCCC
>CAZNBK010000087.1:4471-9237 GCA_964571105.1 uncultured Desulfovibrionaceae bacterium | reverse complement strand
ATAAAGCCTTTAGGGGCTGATGGCAAGGTTTTATTCCAAGGACAAGGCGCGCAGGGTGCTATCAGATTTAACGCTAACGGCCCAGCGCTGATTGGGCTGTTCGACAAAAGGAAAAATCTGTCTACTGTATTGCACGAAAGTTCGCACTTCTTCCTAAACAACCTGGCCGAAGCAGCACAGTTACCGAATGCGCCGCAGTGGGTGCGGGATGACTTTGCTGCCATTCAAAAGAAATACGGTTTTACCGGCTTCGATATTCCTACCGAAGCGCACGAAGCTTTTGCGCGAGACGGGGAAGCATATTTTCGCGAGGGCAAGGCCCCGTCCGAACATCTACGCCCGGCCTTCCGGCAGTTCCGCAACTGGCTTACGGCCATCTATACGGAAATTAAACAGCTCTTGGGCGCGGAAAAACTGGACCCGGAAGTGCGAGCCATCTTTGACCGCTTGCTGGCCACCGATGAAGAAATTGCCCGGGCGCAGTCCGAGGCCATGATAGATATTCCTGTAGATGAAAACGTTACCCCGGAAGCGCGAACCAAGTATGAAAAAGCTGTGGCTACGGCTCATGCTAAAACCGCAGCGGCCATTGAGCGCAAGCGCCTTTCTGAAATGCGAAAGGCCGAAAATGAGATGCGCCCCATTATTCGCGAAGAAGTCGCCAAAGAAGACTTTTACGCAGCCCAAAAAACTTTGAAGGAATCCGGCGGGCTGAATTTTGCCAGCTTGCAGGCGGAGATCTCAGAAGAAGCGGCCTGGGACTTGCGCAATAAGTACCAGGGCGACCCTGGCCTGATCCGGGAGGACGGCGGGGTAAGCCTGAACGAGGCGGCCATTGATGCGGGATTTGCGGACATGGCGGCCTATGTGCACGCCATGTTGCAGGAACCCACGCGCCAGGAGGCGGAAGACGCCCGGTTGGCTGCGGCCCTGGCCGAGCGCGGCAAGTTCTTTGACGCGGAAATCGAGGCCGCGGCTGAGTTTGACAGTGTGCTCGCCGCGCAATTGGAACTGCTGAGCAATGAGGTGCAGCCGCAGGCCACAGCGTTCCGCCCGCAGCTGGAACAGGCCGTGACCGCGCAAAAGGCTGCGGACGTCGAGGCCGGTTATAAGCTGCTCAAGGCCGACCTGAGCAAGCAGAATGCCGTGCTTAAATCGCTGGCCCGCGAATTCGGGAACAGTGAAAACAAGTCTGAAACCAGGGCTGAAACCAGGGCGCAGCTCATTGCGGAACTGCAAAAGGCGCGGCGGAAACGCGAAGTTTTGCGGGCTTATTACCTTGCCCGAAGCGAGCGCGACAGGCTGATCCGGGACATGCGCAAGGAAGCTGCAAGCCCGGACCTGCCCGGGGCGTTCAAAGAGCAGGTGCTGGCGCTCCTGGCCCATTGGCGCGGCCTGGGCACGCCGGACATGCAGCCGGAAAACCCGCAGGCCGTGCCCGGTTTGCGCGCGTTTGCGCTTCGCGGCCATGATCTGTTCGGCAGTCAGGAGATCGTATTCGGCGAGTGGCTGAGCGGGCTTGGGCCGCTTGAGCCGGGCAAGGCCCAGGCCGGGCAACTGACCCTTGTCCAGACGCGGCAGATCGCCAGGGCCGTGCAGGTCATCGCCCACCAGGGGCGCAATTATGACCGGTTCCTGGGCTTCAAGCAGGCGGTTAAAATTTCGGAAGCCGCAGCGGAATGTCTGCTCCGGCTGGGGCAAGCAACGGAAAGCAAAACCGTTTCCGAGCAGGACCGGGCAAGGCAAGCCTTGCAAATACGCGGGGCCTTGCGCGGCCTGCTTTCTGCGGCCAGGGCCGGGGATTACGTGTTTGCCCGGGCGGACGGGCTGCGGCAAGGCGCGGGCAAGCACGGCCAGTCTGCCGGCCAGTCTGCCGATAGTCACGCCCGCAAGTATACCGGGCCGCATCATAAATATATTGCCGAGGCCCTGCAGGCGGCCAGGGCGCAAGAACAGGCGCTGGAACGGGATTTTTCCGCCAGGCTGGTCACGGCCCTGGGCGTGTTTGCGGGGCAGGACCTGCGCAAGCGCTTCAATATCGAGGGCATCCCCTTGCCCGAAGATGTGCGGCGCATCTGGGGCGACGGGGCTTTTAGCAAGGAAAAAATCATTGCCGTTGCCCTGAACATGGGCAGTGAGGGCAATATAAACGCTATGCTGCGCGGCTACGGCTGGGAAGAAAGCCATTTGCGGCAGATTGCCGGGCTGCTGACCGTAAATGAGCTGCGGTCCGTGCAGCGGGTCTGGGACAGCCTGGACGGGCTTTATCCGCTGGTGAGCAAGACCTGCCGGGCGCTCAACGGTCCGGATATTAACAGGGAAATGAGCAGGGATACGAACAGGCTCGAACGCAAGGCCATCACCCTGCAAGCCGCTGACGGCGAAGTGACCCTGCGCGGCGGTTATTATCCGCTGATTTTTGACAGCCGCCTAAGTGACCCGGCGGCACAGCTTGCGGACCCGCTCAGCCCGGACATGGTTAACCCGGAGATGGTTAACCCGGATGCGCTTAACTCGGACACGCTTAACCGTATGGAAGCGGTGCTGCGCGCGCCCGAGCCAAAGAGCGGAGCCGCCCCGGCCCGGCCCGGGGGGACCTTGCCGCCCCTGCTCAGTCTCGATGTGCTGCAACGGCACGTCCTGGACAGCATCCGGTATGCCACGCACGCCCCGGCGCTGCGAGATATCAATCAACTTGTCAATGTGCCGGAATATAAAGCAGCCTTTGTCCGGGCCTTGGGGCAGGGGGCCTATGCCGAACTGCGGCCCTGGCTGCGTTGGCTGGCCCGCCCGGAGGGGCCGGTTGTTGCGCGGGCTGAAAACGCCACGCCCTGGCCGGTCAGGCGCGGCGCTATGTTTGCCCTGGGGCTGAACTTCCGCAGCGCCTTTAAGCAATTTAGCGGCAGGGGCGGCCCGCTACCGGAAATCGGCGCCGGGGCGTTTCTGCGCGGCGTGTTTCAATTGGCCGGGCGGCGCAGTGAAGCCTATGCGGCGGTGCGCGAAAAAAGCGCTTACCTGCAAAGCCGGGAAATGAGGCTGGAGCATGAGCTGGCAAAAGAGTTGAAGCGCCTGGCGGGCGCGGGCGGGCGCGAACTAAGCGTGGCGGGCAGGTTTTATGCCGTGCCGGACGTGCATGGCGCGGCCTCTGTGTTTATCCGCCTGGCGGATGCGGCAGTGGCCTACCCCGTCTGGATAGGCGCGTATGACCGGGCTATCGGCGAAGGCGCGCTCGATGCCGAAGCGATACGCCGGGCCGACGGCGCGGTGCGCAAGGCGCAGGGCAGCGGCGGGGCTGTGGATGTACCGGCTTTCCTGCGCAAGCGCGGTTTCGGCAAGCTGTGCGCCGCGTTTATGACTTTTGCCGCAAGCGACCTTGCGCGCAGGACGCAGCAGGCCCAAGGCTTGCGGGCATCTCTGCCCGGCGGCCTTTCGGACATTACCCCGGCTGCGCACATGGAATATATCTTTCAGGAATGGCTGTTGCCGACATCTGCCCTGAGTCTGCTGAACGAAGTGCTGCAAGACGGCGGACTGCCGGAAGGCGGGTTGCGTGCTGATGCGCTGCGGAACGGCGGGCTGCCGGACGCGGACGAGTATTTTTGGGAGCTGGCGGGCTTCACGGCCATGGGCATCCCGATTGTGCGCGGCGCAAAGGATTTGTCTTCGGGGAGCCTGTTCCTGGAAAATCTGTTCCCGGAAAATCTGCCCCCGGGCAAGGACCGGGCCGCCAAAGAAAAGGCGCAACAGCGGGCCGTAAAGGAGCTACTCAACAGTATCGGATTTTTTGCCGGTCTGCCGACCATGCAGCTCTGGCAACGCCTCGACCAGGGGCAGGGTTAACCAGGGCTGCGCCCTGGTAGGGGATGATCGCAGGGCTAAGGCAGGGCTAAGCCCTTTGCTCTTTGACAATTTAATAGTGAGTGGAAAGGACCCCCCCCCTCCCGGCGCACACCGCGCCGGGAGGGGCCTGCCGCGCAGAGGGCAGAGCAAAAAACAACGCCCTAAGCGATGCGATCTAATCAAGCCCAGGTAAATCTTTTCCGCAGTATCTGCATACAATCGCGTCGGTCTTGATTTTTTCCTTACAAAAAGGGCATGTTTTTTTTCGCGGCCTAGTCAGAACAAAAAACGTGTTGGTCAGTAATGCCCGTTTTTTATAGAGCATAAAGATAAACGCGGCGGCCAGGACACATAAGCAGGCGATGGAAAAATAGTAGGCCCTTTCGGCTTTCTTTATTTCTTCTATTTTAACCGGCAATTGCGATTTAAGACGCGCAATATCTTCTTCGAACGCGGTTATCAGCATTTTGATCCCAGCCAGTTCTTCTCTTTGGAATTGAGAAAGCTGCGCGTAGGGGATATTATCGATGGCCAGCTTGTTTTTTAAGGCCTTGTCAAGCGCTTGGGTGTTTCTAGTAATATCAGCTGCTGTCGAATAATAATTATCTTTTGCACGTTCTATTTCCTTTTTATTATAAGCAATCCAATAGCCGCAAGCTGCCAACAAAACGATGAGTGATAAAAGTAAAAAATAGGTAGTGCTGGCTCTCTGCGCGTCTTCTTTCGTTAAGCTCATTGTCTGGGCCTCCTTGTCTCGAATCCTCACCCCTGAATCATAATTTTTCAGCGTTTCGTCTATCTTTTACAGCCTCTTCTACAGCTTCTTCTGCAGTTTCTTTCCTCCCAGGGCGCATCATACTATATTCCAACAAAATAGCAGGCTCAGTAACGTCTCCGTTGCTTGAAAGTATGCAGCCTCCGCTATA
>CAZNBK010000087.1:0-4461 GCA_964571105.1 uncultured Desulfovibrionaceae bacterium | reverse complement strand
AATCTCTGTTGTTTCCGTATGCCACGCCTTAAGCTCAATGACTTCTTCTTCCAGACACCCGCCGGGCTCGTTCAGGAGAATGAAACCGGAAGGATTTTGTTCGTCAGCCGCCCAGCGTTTTTCTGAACGCACAGGCTCGCCGTATTTTGCAACCAGGGCAGCGGCCAGTTTGGCATAGCCGACAAACGGTATTTTGCCGTTTTCGTAGAAAAAATAGGCGGCAGATTTCAGCTTGTTGTCTGAAAATGCATAATCAAAGCTGCAGGGCATGCCTTCAATTTCATCGATATAAAACAGAATGTCCGGGGTCGCGGTACTCTGACCGTTTAAAGGACTTGCCGACTCCCGCTTTTTGACTTCTTCCATGGACATGCCCCAGCGGGTGTTGCGGAAATCAAACTGCTCGGAAGAATCGAAAGAATCCGAACAGCCGACAAAAAGCAGCAGCATTAAAAAACAAAAAAGCCGCCGCGGTTCAAAGATCCGGAGGGCTGCAATCGCCCGGGTCGCAGAACCAGGGCCGCCGACAACAGGACCGCCGACACCAGAACCGCCGACAACATAATCGCCGACAAACCGCAGAGATGCACATGTTTTATTTGTCAAAGCACTTCTCCTTGTACTTCTCTTTGCACTTTTATTTACTGCGAGCTTCGTCCATATAATCGTAAAATAAATTGGTTGGCAACCGGGCAGGGCTTAGCCCTGCACCTAATTAGGGCGTGGTGCGCTTTGCTTCGCTCTGCAGGCAGCATCCAGCAGCGCGAAATGAAGTGAAGCGCAGCCGTTAGGCGAGCCTCCAGCGAGTGAGCCTTACGGACGAGGTCCGCAGAGAGTTCCGCCAGGACGGCGGACCGAGAGGTATGGGATGAAGTCGTGCAGCCGCTGTGCAGAGTTTGCTTTGACGGCTTTTAAAGATAAGACCGAGGCTGTTGAAAACCGGTTGAACGAGCAAAAAAAGAGCGCTGTTTTTTTGCAGAGTGCTGGGGAAAATACAGCTTACCCTCGCAATGCGAACCCCTCTGCCTACGAAAACAGCGCGTCTCTTGCCGAGAAGGTAGCGGCTACCCAGGCGGATGTCAACGGGGACTACCAGCCTTCGCAGGAAAATATTGGAGGGCGGCGCCCACTATCAGATAAAAAACGGCTGGGTTTGTAGGGGAAGAGTACTCTAAAAATCGTGCTCCGCATTGGGAGAGAGCACATCCAACTCTTATCGTGAGTGGAAAGGAAAGTGAACCCCTCCGGGTTTATAGCCCGGAGGGGATGGGGGTTAATCGAACCGAGCCACAGCAATCATGGAATTGGCAATGCTTTTCAGGGCATCGATATTGTCATTGATTGACTTGGCAGAACTCTCGGCAGCATTCAACAGGCCGGGCATGTCCGTGTATTGCTGCCCCAGGCTGAACAGCCTTTGTTCTGCGCGGATTGTTTCTTATAGCAACTCTGCTCATTGCTTTATCTATAATTTTTTAATTTTAAAAAGAGCATGGTTGGGGTTGATTCCGATAGCGCCCTGCTGCGCTTTGACCATGCAAGCTATAAACAGGACCGACCCTATTAAGTACATTATAAGCCCACCGCCTCCCCCAGGGTGGGAAAAGGTATCTTTTAATGTTGCCGCTATACTGATTACAACAAGAAGCTCTAAGAGGCGATATGGCCAAGATTTGAGACGCCACATTTCATATAACAGCATTGCTGTTGCCGGTAGGCCTGTGGCGATTATAGGGGCGGCGTCTTGTGTGGCGATAAGGGCGAAAGCCGACCATGCAATATAGCCAAACAATACCAAGAAAAACGTAACTCGCATGGCTACGATTTCCCATGCGTATTTAGCCTTCATTTCGGGATGAATGCTGAACAAATTTTCTGAAATATATGTGGGCTCAGGGGCAATGGGCGATTTGTCTTGTACGTCAAGCACATCCGACTTGCTAAAATTTCTCCGAGAGACTTCTTCCAGATAAATCTTTCTGGCAAGACTGGTTAAATGCTCCGGATTAATTTCCGCCAATCCGTAATCACTCATTTCTGAGTAGGCTTGGCGTAAGCTGGCAGCATCAATTTCCATTCTCCTCCTCCTTTCCTTTCCCCTCACTTAAGCAAAAACCTGTTTTCAGTGCAACCATTTAACCAAGGAGCGCAATATATGACCATTGCTGCAACTATTACTGCCGAGACCATGCTCGGCAACGGCGTAAACCGCAATTTCCCGTTCACTTTCCGGGCCTGGGCGGGCGAGGTCCGGGTGGTCGTCACCGATCCCGCAGGGCAGGAAGCGGACGTGACCGCCCTGGCCGACATTGCCGTGTACGAATACGAGGACGAAGGCAGCCAGCCCGGCGGGGTGGTGAGCTATCCGGCGGCTGAGCTGAGCCCGGCCCTGCCCGCAGGCTGGAAAATCACCGTGCTGCGCGACATGAACATGCTGCAAACCACGCGCCTGGTAAACGCGGCCCGCTTTGACCCCGTGGTCATGGAGCGTTCTCTGGACCGCCTGGCCGCCACGGATCAGCAATTGGCCGAACAAATGGGCCGGGCCGTGACCGTGCCGGTGGGCAGCGAGGTGACCCCGGATGATTTGCTGGAGTCGGTGTACGAAGCGCGGGACAACGCGGAGGCGGCGGCAAACAACGCCGCCGCAAGCGAAAGCGCAGCAGCGGGCGGTGCTGCCGGGGCGGAAGCGGCCCGGACCGGGGCGGAGGTTGCGGCTACGAGTGCGGGGGCAAGTGCGGCGAGTGCGCAAGCTTCGGCGACCGCTGCGGCAAATAGCGCAACCTCTGCGGAAGACGGCGCAGACCTGTCCTGGGCCTGGGCCAACACCCCGCACGGCACGCCGGTGAAGACTGATCCGGCCCCTCAATATTCCGCTTTGCACTGGGCGGTTGAGGCCATGACCGGGGACATCCCGGACGCCACGGAAACGACTCGGGGCGTTGTGGCGGTGGCCACCCAGGCCGAAGCCGAGAGCGGCATAACTTCTCCTGGCAGGGACGCCGGGCAGGTGGCCGCGATGACCCCGGAGCGGACCAAGCAGGCCATTGCTGCGCAAGCCCCCGGCATTAAAGTGAATGCGGCAACCCAGGCCGACACGGCAACAAGTGCGGTTAATGCCGCTAACGCGGCCACGGCCACACTTGCCGCATCAGCCGACAAACTCGCCACAGCCAGGACAATCCGAACCAACCTGGCCTCTACGGCTGCGGCTTCATTTGACGGCACGGCCAACATTACCCCCGGCGTGACCGGCACTTTGCCCCTGGCCAACGGCGGCACCGGCGTAACTACGCTGGCCGCGCTGCAATCACTTGTTGGCGGCAACGGTGCGCCTAAGCCGGTGAACGGCGGAACCGGGGTGGGGGCGTGGGTGGTACTGACAGCCATAAACGGCCAGCCGAATGTGATACCTGCGGGCGGTACCTGGGCTTATTTTATAGGTTCTGGCACCGCAAATAGTTCTGCCGGGACTGCCGCTGGGGGCACTACCCTCAGCTCCACTGCCGGGGTGAGAATTGGATTCTGCTGGAGGATAGCATAATGTATGTAGCAAAAAGACAAGACAATACTTTTGAAACTCTGGTTAACGGAATGCCGTACCATGTCATTGACGGCGATCCGCTGCATGCCGTCCTGGCTGCCGAATACGCCGGGCTGCAACCGGGCTGCGCGGATGTTGACGGTGTGGTTATGGAAGACCACCGCCACACGGCAGGCTGGATAAATGGCGAACCTTTTACCATGGAGGATTTCGGCCCGCTGCCGGAAGGGTTTAGCATGGAGCCTCCACCGCCCAGCCTGGCCGATTTGCAAGCCATGTTCACTGCGGCCATTCAGGAATACATGGACGCCTTTTTCCGGCAGCGCAATTATGACGGGGTGCTCAGCGCAGCCACCTACGCCACCAGTACCAATGCGAAATTCGCCGCGGAAGGCCAGTACGCCGTGGAGATGCGCGACGCCATCTGGGCCAAGGGCTACGCGATCATGGACGCGGTGCTGGCGGGCGAGCGGGAAATCCCGAGCATTGAAGAAGTGCTGAGTGAATTACCCACGCTGGTGTGGCCGGATGCCTAGACTCAAGCCCAAGCCCAAGCAGATATTCATCGGCTTTGACCAGTTTTTGAACACCTTGATCGGCGGCTGGGCAGATGAAACTTTTTCTGCCCGCTGCTGGCGGTGTCAGGCGACAAGCCGGTTCTGGAAGTGGGCGCGCCGGGTGGTCGATGCCTTGCTGTTTTTTGACAAAAATCACTGCGAGGAATCATTTTACTCGGAGATGAAGCGGAACCAGTTGCCGCCGGGGTATAATTGAACCGGTCAGAAATAGTTACGAGTTGCCGAAAGGTCCGCGCTGCGGCAAAATCAATTAAAAAAGCCTTTACAGAATTTCTGTAAAGGCTCTTTTTTTAAAAATCTTAATCTGTACCACTGTATTCCCACTGCTCCAAGAGTCCC
>CAZNBK010000086.1:918-9265 GCA_964571105.1 uncultured Desulfovibrionaceae bacterium | reverse complement strand
TTTCCGCGCAGCGACCCTCGAGTGTCCGCCAGGACGGCGGACCGAGAGGTATGCGATAAAGGCAAGAGCCGCGCGGCGTGGGCGTAATGACAAAAGCAAGTATTCCCAATGACTTGTAACTCAAAACAAAACGGTTTTTAAGGAGTATAATAAATGGCTAATCCCAATATTGACGACGTAACTGTACGTACCCTGCCCGAGTGGGGGCAGTTTTTCGACCATTGCGGCAAGCCCAATACCATTATTGAGCTGATGAGCCGCGACGACCTGCTTTTGCAGGACATTCTCTGGGCCGAGGCCAACGGCTACGACGGCCACACCACCACCATCCGCAACGGCCTGCCCGAGGTCTATTGGCGGCGCTTGTACAAAGGCACCCCGCCCAGCAAAAGCCAGGTTTCCAAGGTCAAGGACGCTTGCGGCATGCTCGAGGCCCGCAGTGTGATCGACACCAAAATGCTCGAACTGCACCAATCGCAGGCCCGAGCCTATCGCATGCAGGAGGCCCGCTCGTTTGTGGAGGCCCTCAACCAGAAAATGGCCAATACCATTATCTACGGCGATATCGACCTCAACCCGGACGGCTTTCACGGCCTGCACCCGCGCTACGCCAATTCCAACGCGCCCAACGTGGTTGACGCCGGAGGCAGCGCGGCTGACGGTTGTACCTCCATGTGGGGCATTGTTTGGGGCGACAACGAAGTGCACGGCATTTTCCCCAAGGATTCCCCGGCTGGGCTCAAACACAAAGCCCTGCCCGAAGAAGACTACCACGACGACGAAGGCAATGCTTATCGCGGCGTGGGCGACCTGTTCACCTGGAACGCGGGCCTGTCCGTGCGCGATTGGCGCTGTGTGGTCCGCATCTGCAATATTGATGTGAACAAGCTCGATCTGCGCAAGGGCGAGGCCGGGTTTGTGGACCTGCACCGCTTGAGCATCAAGGCCAAAAACATGGTGCCCGCAGCCAAACGCCCGCGCCTGCGCTGGTATTGCAACCAGGACGTGATGACCGCCCTGGAATATCAGGCCACCGACGCCGGAAACGTGACCCTGGTTTACCGCAAGGAAGACGCCGCCTCAGCCGGGCCGCTGTTTAAAAGCCATACCGTGGCCGAACTGCACGGCAATACCGTGCGCCAGATGGACGCCATCCTGTCCACGGAAAGCCCGTTGGCGGCACTGCCCTAACTTGCCGGGAGCCAGATTCAACAAAAAACACCCGGCGGCGCGAATTTCGCTGCACAGCATGCGAAAAGCGTGACGCCGGGGAAATAAAAAGTTCTACAAGGATAATGTTATGATTATTGATAATTTAAGCATCTTTTCCGACAACGTGGCCGTGGCTGCGGGCAATTCCGCAGTTGTGCAGGTCATGCCGTTTCTGGGCAAGGGTGAACCGGTCTACGTCAGCCTGACCGTAAGCGACGAGATCAACAACCTGACCAGCCTGACCGTTAAACTGCAACAGGCCGACACCCCCACGGGCGCTTTTGCCGACACCGGGGCGGGATTGACCCTGAGCCTGGCTGAATTGCAGGAATCCAAGTCTTTCCGGTTTGAAATCCCGGACAACGCCAAGAAGCCTTGCCTGCGCCTCAATTATACCCTGGCCGGTACCGCGCCCACAGCCGGGACCCTGTTTGCGGCCATGGCCCGCGACGGGCAAAACGGTTACGAGGCCGGGCAGTACCTTGATAAAGGCAAGGCAGTGGCATGAGCAGGCCGGTAAACTGGCGGGCCATCAAGGACTGCTTTGCGGGCGGCGCGTACCGCCGGGCCGGTGAAGAGTTTTCCGCGCCGGACGGGGATTATAACCCCCAGGTGCGGGAAAAGCTGACCGGGCAGGATCTGGATAATGCCGGGGATAATGCCGGAGATAACGCCGGAGATAAAACCAAGGTCAAAACCGAGGCCGAATCCGGGGTCAAGCCCGAATCCAAGCCCGAATCCAAACCTGCGGCCAAGCCTAAAGCCAAAGCCAAGACCAAGGCCAAAGCGCCGGGGGTAACTCCGGATGAACTTCCTACGGCTGTAGAGTCATAAGCGCATGGGGGGCGGCAGCCTCTGCGCCGGTCGCCCCCCATGTCATAAGGTATATTATCGTGCACAGTAAAATACAAATCTGCAACCAGGCTTTACTGGCCGTGGGCACCCGGACCATTACCTCCTTTGAGGAACCGACCCCGGAAGCCCGCTATTGTCAAGATTTCTGGGACATGGCCGTGCTCAATGTCCTGCGCGATCACCCCTGGGGCTTTGCCCAGAAACGGGCCGTGCTGGCCGAGCTGGAAGTGCCCCCAGGCTGGAAGCGCAGCTATTGCTTCGCCTACGCCTACCCCAATGACTGCCTGCAGGCGCACGCCCTCATTTTTGGCGGGGCCGGGTCCGGTCCGGGGTCGCGCCGGGGCTATTACCGGGGCCATGACGGCAGTTCGGGGGGGCATCCGGGTGCAGGCCGGACGCACGCCCAGGATTTCATCAAAGCCGCCGACGACGACCGGACCATTATCCTCTGCAACATCCCCCGGGCGGTGCTTAGTTATACCGCCAAAATCGAGGACGTGGCCCGTTTTGATTCCCTGTTTGCCGAAGCCCTGGTGCGCAAGCTGCAATGCATGCTGCTGGTCCCGATCAAAAAGACCGGGGGCCAGGACTTGCAGGCCGCAGAAACCCTGTACGCCCGCGCTTTGGCCAAGGCGCAACTGGCCGACGCCAAAGAAGGGCGGCCCTACAACGACCCGGACGAGCTCTGGATCGACAACCCCTGGGCGCATGCGCGCATGCGTCTGTTTGGGCGGTGAGCCATGCTGGTTTCCTATGTAAACTTCACCGGCGGCGAAACCACCCCGGTTTTGCGCAGCCGTTACGATCTGGCCAAATACAAAAGCACCTGCCGCCACCTGGAAAACTTCATTCCCGACCTGCACGGCACTTTGCGCCGGCGCAGCGGCACCCGCTTTCTGGAAGACCTGGGCGGCCCGGCAGTGCTTATCCCCTTTGAGTTTTCCGCTGATCCTTCCCAAAACTACGTCCTGGTGGTTCAGGCGGGCAAAATCCGCATTGCCCAGGATTACGGGTTTGTGCGCGGGGCCGACGGCCAACCCGTGCAACTGGCCGCGCCCTACACCGAGGCGCAGTTATACGATATTTCCTTTGCCCAGAGCGGCGACATTATTTACCTGGCCCATATCGGGCACGCCGTGCGCAAAGTCATGCGCACCGGGCACAACGCCTGGCAAATCAAGACCGTTACCTTTCTTTCGCCCATTGCCGCGCCGTCTTCGGTGAGCGTGGCCTTTTCCGGCGAGTCCGGCAACTACCCCCTGCGCTACAAAGTGTCCGCGGTCAACGACAACGGCGAGGTCTCCGCAGCCAGGTCCGGCAGCGCGGGCAATGCCAAGCCGCCCAACGACTGGCTGGTGGGCGAGCATGCCACCGTGACCTGGCAGGCCGTGCCCGAGGCCACGGAATATCTTATTTACCGCGAAGAAGCCGGTTATTACGGACTGGTGGGGGTGTCTGCCTTGACCACCTTCCGCGACGAAAAATACCGGGCCGACACCTCGGACACCCCCAGTGACCGGAAAAACCCCTTTGCCGACGGCAACAACCCTTCGGTGGTCACCTTTCATCAGCAGCGCCTGATCCTGGGGGGTACGGCCCAACGCCCGCAAACCTGGTACGCCTCGCGCACCGGGGCTTACGAAGATTTTTCCAAATCGCGCCCGCTCAAAGACGACGACAGTCTGGAGTTTACCCTGGCCTCGGGCCGCATCGACGTTATTCAATGGGCCGCAGCCTTCGGCGATCTGCTCATCGGCACTGCCGGGTCGGAATACAAGGCCGCAGGCTCGGACCAGGGCGCCATTACCCCCTCCAGTCTGAACGTGCGCGAACAGTCGTTTTGGGGCTCCATCCGCCTGCGCCCGCTGATCATCGGCAATTCCGTGCTCCATGTGCAGCGCCAGGGCAGCCGGGTGCGCGACCTGTTTTATTCGCTGGAGCGCGACGGCTACGCGGGCAACGATCTCTCCGTGCTGGCCCCGCATTTGTTCGACGGTTATTTCATCCGGCAGTGGGACTACCAGCAGGCGCCGGGGTCCCTCGTCTGGGCGGTGCGCAACGACGGCCTGCTCCTGTGCATGGCCTACCTCAAAGAACACGACATCTGGGGCTGGAGCCGGTTTACCACCAGGGGCAAGGTGCGTTCCTGCGCAGTGACCGCCGGAAACATGGAAGACCGCCTGTATCTGGTGGTGGAGCGCGAAATTCAGGGCGGGCCGCGCTGGTATCTGGAATGCAAGGAGCCGCGCTGGGAAGCCCGGCAAGGCATTGAAAACGCCTTTTTTGTGGACAGCGGCCTGACCTACCGCGACCCGGCCAGGCCCACCGACACGGTCAGCGGGCTGGCCCATCTTGAGGGGGAAAGCGTGGTCATTCTGGCCGACGGTTCCCCCCTGGACAACCAGATTGTGGAAAACGGCAAGGTGCGTTTGCCCTACGCCGCCGGGGTTATCCACGTGGGTCTGCCCTATGTGTCCAAATTTTGCCCGCACACCCCGGAAGGGGACATGCAGAGCGGCGGCACCACCCTGGGACGGGTGCGCGCTTACGGGCGCTCGCTTATCCGGGTGCATGAGAGCGTGGGCGGACGCTACGGCTGGCGCGAGGCCGAGGCCGGGGAATACGAGCTGCCGTTTAACGCCGACCATTGGGCCCAGCCGGTCAAGCCGTATAGCGGCGACCTGGAATTTAACCCCGGCGTGCCCTACGACACCGAAGGCGAACTCTGGATCGCCCAGGTCCTGCCCCTGCCGCTGACTGTGGTGTCTCTGTCTCTAAATCTGGATGTGGGGGGGTAAGCCGCCAGGATGGCGGCAGCCGCGCAGCGGTCGCGAAACAAAAACCACGTTTTTTGTGAGCGACCCTCGAGTGTCGCACAGGAAGTGCGACCGAGAGGTATACGATAAGGGAGCGCCCTGGACCGTGCAGGGGATGATCCCCTGCACCCCAATTAGGGAGTGGTACGGGGTGGCATGCGCATTAGGGAGCGGCCTACGGACTTTGGGCGGAAGATGGAATGAAAGTAACGATAGTACCTGCCGATTATGAGCACGTGGACGCCCTGCTGGCGCATGGGGTGCGGCAATGCGACTGGCGGGAGTGCTATTTGACCACCGGCCTGGCCGTGGACCTGGCGCTCAAGGCCGCGCTTAAAGACGCGGACGTGGCCGGGGCGGTTTATGCGGACAATGAAATAGTCGCCATGTTCGGGGTGACGCCGCGTGACGGTGCGGGTGAAGTGTGGCTATGCGGCGGCGAATTTTTAAGTGACCCCAAAAACGCGCTCAGATTGACCCGTGCGGCCAGAAGAACGCTACAGCTATGGCTGAGTCACTACCGGGAATTAAACTGCCTGGTGGACCCGCAGAACGTTAACAGCATCGCCTGGCTAAAGCGGTTGGGCTTTGTACAGGACGACGAACCTGCCCGTGGTCCACTGGGTCATGAATTGTATCGGATGCAGAGAACCAGGGGCAGCGCAGAATGCCGCCAGGACGGCGGCAGCCGCGCAGCGGTCGCGCAGTGAAAACGAACGCTCTGCGGACCTCATCCGTAACCCTCGCTTGCTTACGCACTCGGGTAACGGCTGCTCCGCCGCTGGAGGCGATTTTTCACAAGCGACCCTCGAGTGTCCCCACAGGAAGTGGGGACCGAGAGGTATACGATAACGAAGTGTCGAACCTGCCCGCGGCCCGCTGGGGCATGAACTGTATAGGATGTGGAGGAGATAGAGATGTGTTTTTCCGCTGCGGCTTTGGGCACCATGGCCCTGATCGGCTCGGTTGGGCAGGCGGTTTACGGAACGATCAGTTCCGTGCAGCAGGCCAAGGCTCACAACAACATGATGGAATACAACGCCAGGGTGGCCGAGCAAAACGCCCGGCTGGCCCAGGCCGAGGCCGATTACGCCCGGGATCAGTCCTGGAGTAACGCCAATGAAAAAAAGCGCGAGGCCGCCCGGCTGCTCGGCGCGCAACGGGCCAAAATGGGGGCCAGCGGCGCGGTTGTGGATTCCGGGACCTTCCTGGACCTGACCCTGGACACCAGGGAACGCGGGGTGCTCGACGCCTTTGCCCTGTTGCGCGAGGGCGATAACGCGGCCTGGCGCGCAGAAGTCACCCGCGACAATTATTTGCAGCAGGCCAATATGAATCGGGCCAGCAAGGTCAGCACCGGCGGGGCGCTGGCCGGTTCGCTCCTTGGCGGGGCGCTCGGCGTCGGCTCAACTTATTTCAATCTGAGCCAGGCCGGGGTGTTTGACACGGCGGTGCCCGCTTTTGTGCCCAGCGTGTCGTATGATCGAGAAATGGGCCTGCGGGACGCAGGGAGGTTGAGTTATTCATTATGAGAGTACCCCATGTAACCGCGCCCCTGGTCGGCATTGCGCAGGACCAGAGCGGCAGGCAACAGAATATTAATCTGAACGCTCCGGCCATACAGGGCGCGCACTCTTCTGCGCCGTTCGGCGGGGCGCAGGCCCGGTTCAACGGGCAGCTGGCCGAAAACCTGGGCGAGCTTGCCCGGGTAACGGCCAGGGCCGGGGCGATTATCCAGCAGGAAGACGACGAGACTTGGGCGCGGGACGCTTACAACAAATTAACCGAGCGGATGAGCCTGTATCTGGACGGGGACGGCGACCCGGAAACGGGCCTGCTCAACCGCAAGGGCGAGGCGGCCCTGGGCGCAGTGACCGACCTGCGGCAGTTTTATGAGCGGAACACGGCGGAGCTTTCCCGCAATTTGACCCCCAATGCCCAGAAGCAGTTCATGTTTCAGGCCGAGCAGTTGAAAAATTCCAACCAGACCAGGGTGGCCGCGCACGAGGCCAGCGAGCGCCTGGAGTGGCGCTTTGGGGTGTGCAAGGGCATGGTTGGCAGTTCGCAGCAGCGGGCCGTGGACAATTTCAGCGATCCGCGCCTGCGCGAGGAAGCCCTGGCCGAAGGCATGGAGGCCCTCACCAGCATGCACCGGATGCGCGGCGACGCCCCGGAGGTCATTGACGAGAGCTTGCGCAATTACCGCGAGGCCGCGTACCTGGCCGGGATCGACAAGCTGATCGCGCAGGGGGATTACGCGGCGGCCAGAGCGGCCCTGGCTGATCCGGGCTTGAGCGGGACCAGCCGGATCACGGCGGGGCAGAGGCTGGCGGAATCAGGTTTCTATGCCGCAATCAATGAGGCTGCGGACACGGGCGATATCTGGTCGCTCAATCTGGGCGTGAACGTGGCTGCCGGATACACCCCGGAAGGCTTTGAGACATTTAAACTCAACCTCAATCGGGATTATCTGCTGGCTGCCAGGGATGCGGCGCAGCGGCACGATGTGCCTTTGGACCTGCTTTTGGCGGTGATGCAGATAGAATCCGGCGGGGACGCCGAGGCCCGGGGCGGCTCCGGGGAAATCGGGCTGATGCAGCTTATGCCGGGCACGGCTGACGAGTTGGGCGTGGACCCGTATGATTATGCCCAAAACATCGACGGCGGGGCAAAGTACCTGGCCCGGATGCTGCGGGCCAATGGCGAGGATTGGGATAAGGCCATAATCGGCTATAACGCCGGGCCGGGCAGCCTGGAGAAAATTTTGCGCGGGGAAAAGGCCCTGCCCGAAGTAACCCGCCGCTATCTTGCCGGGGTGCGCGGCCTGACCGGCAGCCGGTTTGGCGGGCAATCCGGGGGTGACGCGCCGGGTGGCATGCCGGATAACGCGGGCACTCCGCCCGCATCCCCCGCACCGTCCTCCCCGCAGGAGTGGGCGAACATGAGCGGAATAAAGCGGTTGCAGGCCGATTATGCAGCCATGTCTCCCGAGGCGCAGGTCAGGGCGCGGGGCATGCTGGAAGAAAAACTTTTGCAGTCAGCCGTGGATTACGCCTGGAATTACGCGCAGGACCAGGGGCTTGATTATACCGGAATGACCGACTTTGTGGTTACGGAAGTGTTTCCGCAACTGGCTGGGCTGCCCGAGGTGCAGAGCAGGCTTGTGTCCGGGCTGCACGGGCTGTGGCAGAACAAGGAGGATCTGGCCGCGCGGGCTGCCAAGGCGAACGAAGAGGATGTTCATCTGGAAGCGCTGAAGCTGCACGCTGCGGGCAATTTCGAGCTGTCGGATTACCGGGCGCTGATCCACTCCCTGCCCCCGGAAGATCAGGAGGGCATGGAGGAATTCGTCAACCGGCTGATCGCCGACAAGGATGTGGTCCCCACCGACCCCGCCGCGCCCCTGGAAATAGTGATGCGCCTGGCGGACGGGCAGGGTTTTGTGGGAATCATCTCGGAATATA
>CAZNBK010000086.1:0-908 GCA_964571105.1 uncultured Desulfovibrionaceae bacterium | reverse complement strand
CTGGTTGACCTGGAAACCTTGAAAAACCCGGAGAAAGTCGCGGAACTCAAGCGGCACTTGAGCACGGTGCTCGGCAAGGGCAAGCAACTGGGCCTGGACGAGGACGAGCTGGAAAAAGTCTTTGCGGCGCTGGTGCGGGCCATGTCGGAACGGACTTTCAAGACCGACGCCGAGGTGGAAGAGTTTGTAGGCAGAATGCTCGTGCCGGTTGTGTTCAGCAAGCCGCAACGCGTAATCGGCGGTCTTGGCGGGGCGTTGGGACCCATGAGCCCGGCGGAAATAATCGGGCGTGGTTATGACGCCTTGGATAAAGCGCAAGACGGCTACTACCCGACTGCGGGGTATGAAGAGTACCTGTTCCGGACAATGCTGGAGCAGAAAGGTGCGGACTACGCGCGGATGACGGTTGCGGAGCGCAATGCCGCCTACAAGGCGCTGTTGCAGGCTTCGGGGCAGGAACTTAAGGAAATTCGAAAATATAACAGTATTGAGGGGCGCTGATGTCGCTGACTTTTGAACTTGCCAGGCTGGGGCTGCCGGAAAAGGCGGACGATAACCAAAACATCCGTCTGGGCATAACCGAAGATTTACAGATAATGGCCGAGCGGCGGCGTCGTCAGAGCCGGGAGCCGCAACCCGAACAGGCCGAACAGGCCGGGAGCGAACAGATCGGGCAGTCCGGACAGTCCGGGCACAGGACCCGTGCAGGGGTGGAGTTTTCGTATGTCCGGGACAATACGGCGATCCTGGAGATGTATTCTCCGGAGGAATTGTGGAAGAGCCTGAACTTTTACCGGGCCACGGGCATCAGTCTGGAGGCTGCCGGGGCGCATAAAAACGAACTGGTGCGCAAGTATCACGCCGCAGTGCTGGGCAATGACGCGGAACTGACCGAGCTGGTGGCCAAC
>CAZNBK010000085.1:0-9314 GCA_964571105.1 uncultured Desulfovibrionaceae bacterium | reverse complement strand
CTGTGTCTGTAAGTAAACTGGATGAAACCAACGGCGTGTGCACCCTGCAGGTGGAGGTGGCGGATAACGGCATCGGCATCAGCCAGGAGCAGGTCGGCAGGCTGTTCCGCTCTTTTGAGCAGGCCGACGGCGGGATCGCCCGCAAATTCGGCGGCACGGGCCTGGGGCTGGCCATTTCCAAGAGTATCGTGGAGATGATGGGCGGCAGTATCTGGGTGGAGTCCGAGGAAGGCAAGGGGTCAAAATTCATCTTTACCATCAAGGCTCAAAAAGGCTCTGCCGACAAGCAGCCGCTGCTCAGCCCGGAAGTGAACTGGAAAAATATGCGCGTTCTGGTTGTGGACGATGCGCCCGATGTCCGGGAGTATTTCCTCAACTTCGCCAAATCCATCGGCCTGGAATGTGAAGTTGCCGCAGATGGGGTGGCCGCTTGTGAGATTATTGAGCAAAGTCAGGACAGGCCATTTAATATCGTCTTTGCCGATTGGAAAATGCCGGGTATGGACGGCATTGAGCTTACCCGGCGCATTAAGGACAATTTTGGGGCCAAGGTTGTGGTCATCATGATTTCGGCCACCCAATGGAGCGATATTTCCGATGAAGCCCAGGCCGCAGGGGTGGACAGATTCCTGCCCAAACCCCTGTTCTCTTCGTTGATTGTGGATTGCGTCAACCAGTGTTTGGGCCTGGAGCGGGCAGATAATTCAGAGGATGATGATCCGCGCGAGGTTCTGCAAGAGGACGATATTTTTGTCGGGCGGCAGGTGCTTTTGGCTGAAGATATTGAAATTAACCGGGAGATAGTGATTTCTCTGTTGCAGCATACCGGAGTGAACATTGACAGCGCCGAGAACGGCCGCGAGGCGGTGGAGATGTTCAAGGCCCATCCGGACCGCTATGATATGATCTTCATGGATATCCACATGCCGGAAGTGGACGGCTATGAAGCCACGCGCACGATCCGAGCTCTGGAGATCCCCCGAGCGAAAACCATTCCCATTGTGGCTATGACCGCCAACGTGTTCCGGGAAGACATCGAGCGCTGCCTGGCCAGCGGCATGGACGACCATGTGGGCAAGCCTGTGGATATGGTCGAAATCATGGCCACCATGCGGCGTTTCTTGAGCAAGCGGGCGGTTAAGCACAGTAACTCTTGAGAAACCCGATCAATTGCCGTTGTAAAATGCTCCAGACTGCGCCAAGGGCAATTCAAGCAAGATACAGAATAAATCGTTTTTGTAGGACACGGCAAATTTGCCGCCGTGCCCCTCAATGATTTTTTTACTGATGGTCAAGCCCAGGCCGCTGCCCGGAATGCTCCTGTCCTGCCCCCGGGCAAACGGTTTGAGAATACTGGTTATATCGTCAGGCTCCATGGCCTGTGCCGAATTGCACAGACGCACGCAAATGGTTTGCCCTTGCGCCCGGCTGCCGGGTGTTGCGCGGTCTTCCAGCCGGGCAGCAATGGAAACCTGTCCGCCGGGAAGGGCATATTTCACAGCGTTATCCATAATGTTTTCCAGGGCGATGGCCAGACTGTCCACATCAAACTGGCACATGGGCAGATCCGCGATATCCAGGGACAAGCGCAGTTGGCGGGCTTCGAGCAGAGGGGCGAAGCTTGAGGCAATCTCGCTCAGCAGGCGGTCCAGGCGGCAGGGGGATAAACGCAGGGCCTGGGCGTCAGCAATATCCAGACGCGAGAGCAGCAATATTTTTCCGATCAACGAGTTCATCAGTTCAATTTCGGTGTGCAGCAGGCCCATGTGTCGGCTGATTTTGTCCTTTTGCTCCGGCGCAGTTGGGCAATTCATCTCCCAGCGCGCCATTTCGTCGTGCAGCAGTTCAAGGGATAACCCCATGCGGGTTAGCGGCGTGCGCAATTGATGCGAGACATTGGACATCAGTTCCCGGTTGCCCTGAATGAGGCGTTCCAGGCTGTCGGCCATGTGGTTAAAAGACCGTCCGAGATCGCCCAGTTCGTCATTGTTGCTGATTTTCACGCGGCTGGCGAGGTTGCCGGAAGCCATGGCCGAAACAGCATTGTGCAGTCGGCGCAGTGGCCTGGAAATAAAGGCTGTGAGCAGGAAGACCATAATTATCCCGGCAATGAGCACCGGCAAAAGCCCGATGAGAAATTTTTGCTCCGGGGCCACACGTTCGCGCAGGCGACTGCTTAGGTATACATTGCCCGCTTCGCCGGAAAAATTCAGGGGTGCTGCGGCCACGGCTTCGGTTTCGCCCTGCCGGACCTGATAGAGGGTGGCTTCGCCCAGTTCCCAGGAGCGGTAGTCGCTCAAATCGCGCGCTTCAGGCGGCACTTCTCCGCTGAATGTGCTGGCCAGCATATTTCCCTGCGCGTCTGTCACCCAGGCCATTACCGGCCCGGTGCGGCTCAGCGCGGTCAGCGTGCGGGCCATATTTTCCCGCCCGGTTTCTTCCAGAATAAGCTTGATAACCATGATGTTTTTGGCCATATGCTGATAGGCGGGTTCCAGCTCCTGGCTGGAACGGAAGACATTGAACACCAGCACGCCCACGATGGTCTGCACCAGGACAAAAGAAATAAACAGCTTGATACCCAGGCGGTTGAAGCGCATTACACAGCCCCCACGAACAAGTATCCGGTGCCCCAGATGGTGCGGATGCGGGCGGCGTGCTCGGGATAAGGCTTGAGCAGGGAGCGCAAATGGCTGATATGCACGTCGATGTTTCGGTCGTAAGCTTCAAAATCCCGCGACCAGACCAGATTCATAAGCTCATCGCGGGAAAAAATGGTGTCCGGCCTGCCCATGAGCGTGCCCAGCAAGCGCGCCTCGGTATAAGATAAGCCTTTGCGCTCGTTTCCAATGCACAGCTCCTGCCGCGACATATCCAGCACCAGGCCGCCGGCTTCCAGGCTGGAGAGCTTGACCTCGCCGGGCGATTGATTTTCGGCGCGGCGCAGCACCGCCCGGATGCGGGCCAGAAGCTCCCGGGGGTTGAAGGGCTTGGGGAGGTAGTCGTCAGCGCCCATCTCCAGGCCAACGATCCGGTCGGCATCATCCCCTTTGGCCGTGAGCATGATAACCGGCACAAGGCTGTGCGCGCGTAATTTTTGCAGGACTTCAAACCCGTCCGGGCCGGGCATCATCACATCCAGAATTATCAGATCCGGCGTTTTGGCAGTCACGGTCTCCACGGCCTTGACCCCATCGGGCAGCGTATCTACGGTAAAACCGTATCCCTGGAGGTATTCGGTTACCAGTTCGCGCAGGGGTTCGTCATCATCAATAAGCAGGATGTATTTGGCTTTGTGGGCATCCATGGAGGCACTCCTTTGCTCGGGCGCAGCGTGTTTTGCTCAAAGCGAATATAACAAAAGCCGCAGGCTTGTTAAGGCATGGACAGGGTAATTAACAACAATTTACACATTCCCCTTATTATTAACGTTTGCCCGGCAAGAAACGCGAACAAAACAAAAGGCGCTATCCCCGCAGGGTGACAGCGCCTGATCTGGGTAAAGTTGAAGTTCTGCGCAGTTATCCGCCATGCTCAGCAACCAGTCGGCTGGCTGCCGGTGAATTTTGGCAAGGCGCCACGCAATCGTAAAGATCAAGCTCCAGGCCCACCACCGCATCAATATGGTAGTGTTCCTGGGCAAATTTGCGGGCATTACGGCCGAGATTTTCGGCATAATTCTGATCATCCAGCAACTGGAGCAAGCCTTCCCGGATTTCTTTTGCCGAAGTGCCGCACAAAAGGCCGGTGCGCTCGTCGTCAATGACATCGGCAATGCCGGGGCGGTTGCTGCCCAGCACGGGCGTGGCCGCAGACATGGCTTCAATGAGTTCTTTGGGATGTCCCTCATAGTGGGAAACAAGAGCGAAGGCCGCAGCTCTGGCCAAATGTCCCGGCAGGAGGCGGTGTTCAATGCGGCTGGGCAGGCACAGATTTACTCCCTGGGATTTGGCGTGGGCCACGAGGGCGTCACGTTGCGAGCCCTCGCCGATAATTTCCAGCTCCACATCCAGGCCGGAACAGGCTTCAATGAGCGCGAACAGATTTTTTTGCGCTTCCAGACGGCCCACAGTGCAGACACGCGGCGGGTTGCGGAACGGGTGCCGTTTTACCTGGAAGAAAGACTCCAGCACATAATTGGGGATAACCCGCACTTTGCCTTCTTCCACTTTATGCTGCTCAACCACATAATCTTTCATGGATTTGCTGGTGACCACATTAAAGGCAGAATCGGCAAAGATCTGACTTTCCAGGGCAAGCGCCCGGTCCAATCCGTCCGGGTTTTCGTAGCTTTCAAACTCGGAAAGCAGGTGGCCGCATCTGGCGATAAAAAGAAGTTTGAATTTGCGGGCGATGTTCAGACCGACTTGCGCCCCCAGAATCTGGCGGCTTTTGATGATGGTGGCCTTGGAGAGGTGGCGCTTGTGCAGCCAGGGGATGGAGCGGGCATAAAGCCAGTCCGGAAGTTTAAAACGATTGACGCAAATGTGTATGCCCGGCAGCTGGCTTTGAAGTTTGAGATCTTCCGGCCCGCCGTATGAGATCACTGTGACCGAAGCGCCCATTTCCGCCAACCTGCGGCACACAGCCATTTCCCGCTGTAAAGATCCGTCTCTGGCCCAATTGCTCAGCGAGTGCCCTTGGGCAAGCAGCAATACTAACCGTAAATCTTGTGCAAACATACCTTAGCCCCCCTGAATATTATTAGGCTGTAGGTGTTATCTAAAAGGTATAACTATCTCTTCGTGGTTATGTAACCCCCTGCGGCAAATCGATTTTAAAACTCAAAGACACTCAACGCTTTAACCGTAGCATATTAAATTTTAAAATCAACACGGGCATTAAACGGATATATTGAAGAGCAGTAAACCAGCGGAATCCATACCGCTGTAGAGTGCAGACGTTGTTTGCCCAGCGAGGCAAAAATGAATCGTGTAGACTCGATCATTGCTGTTCGGACAATTTGGGCGGACAGCAATGGCGATGTTATTGAAAAGATCTGCCGCGCGTTATAACTACTGCGCTGAGCTTCACCCCCCTTGGCAGGCAGGCCGGTTCGGGGTAGAAAGAAACAGCATTGCCCGGCGGTACGCCCCCTGGCTGCAAAGTTCACAAGCGAGGATTTTTCATGAAATGGATCGTGCATGTGTTCATGGCCGCCAAATATTCCCTTGAGGGCATTTGGGCGGCTTTGCGCACGGAGATTGCCTTTCAGCAGGAAGTATTGATTCTGGCCGTGCTCCTGGTGGTGGTACCGCTGAGCGGACTGGATTTTCTCACCGGCGCTTTTGTGCTCTTTTCCTGGATCATGGTCATGGTCACCGAACTGCTTAATTCATCCCTGGAGGCCGCCTTTAACCGCTTTGGACCTGAAATTCACCCCCTGACCAAGCGCGGCAAGGATATCGCCTCTGCGGCGGTTTTCTGCGGGGTTTGTTTCAACGTGGGCCTGTGGGGGGTGCTGTTGTATAAAGCGTATCTGCTTTAAAGTGCTAAAGGCTTTAGCCGAGCGTATATTTCAGCGGCCCTGGGTTTGACGACAAATTCGGACTTGAGTCTTGGGCTGAAAAAGCATATGAAGTCCGAACAAGTTTCGCTGCAAGACGGCAAGTATGTTTTTTTAGGAAAAGCCCATGGGCATAATGATTGAAGTTGCGGACCTGAAAAAGAGCTTCGGCACTCTCGAGGTCCTGGCTGGAGTGAGCTTTACGGTGCGCACCGGAGAGCTGCTCACCATTATCGGACCGTCCGGTTCAGGCAAGAGCACGGTATTGCGCTGCATCACCCGCCTGGAAGAAGCCGATGGCGGCACCATTATTGTGGACGGCTATGATGTCCGCAGCAAATCTACCAATATGAACCATGTGCGCGCGGAAGCGGGCATGGTTTTTCAGCAGTTCAACCTGTTTCCGCATATGAGCGCTTTGGGTAACGTAACCCTGGGGCCGCGCAAGGTGCGGGGGCTGTCCAAGCACGCGGCGGAAGAATTGGGCATGCAATTGCTGTCCAAAGTCGGACTGGCCGACAAAGCCTTTAACTATCCCGAGCAACTCTCCGGCGGTCAGAAACAGCGTGTGGCCATTGCCCGGGCCCTGGCCCTGCAACCCAAGGTCATTTTGTTTGACGAACCCACGTCAGCTCTGGACCCTGAATTGGTTGGCGAAGTGCTGGGCGTTATGCGCCAGTTGGCCGAAGAAGGCATGACCATGGTCGTGGTCTCCCACGAAATGGCCTTTGCCCGTGAGGTGGCCGACCGGGTGGCCTTCATGAACCAGGGGTTGATTGTGGAAGAGGGGCCGCCCGACGAGGTTTTCGGTGACCCCAAAGATCCGCGCCTGCGTGATTTTCTGCGCCGGGTGCTCAAGCCCAATGACAGTTGACTGCCGTGAGAACAAGGCTGCGGGATCTTTATTTAGACTCGTGCGCGCCAAGCGGATAAAATTTATAAAATTTTTTTTGCTAAATAGTTGACAGCCTCGCAGATTTGAGGCACTTAGAACAACGCCGTGGGGCTGTAGCTCAGTTGGGAGAGCGCTTGAATGGCATTCAAGAGGTCGTGGGTTCAATTCCCTCCAGCTCCACCAGAAATTTTATGCTCCTTCAGATATGAGGGAGCATTTTTTATTATTTAGGCAGGGAATTTATGATAAGGCAGCTTATACTTTCCTTGGTTGTGTTATTTTCTCTTAACACCCATGCTTTAGCTGTGGAGCAATCGGAACTCATTTTTGTAAATGAACCTGAACTTTATAAAATTGCTTCGGAAGTTCAGGCGCTAATTGGCTCCGTTCAAGGCCCGACCGGTAGTGAAACATATGTGTATGTTAATGCGCAGTGGCTCCAACTCAGTTTGAACTCTGCTCTTAAGCAGGGGGCTCTGATGAGCTTTCTTTATTCTCATGACCTTACGGAGCAAGAAAAAATTATTGTTAAGATGATGGCTCATGAATCAAACACTCAATATTTGAGCTTTCTCCAGCACTATAGTGAAGAAGTGGATGCTATGATTGCTGCGCATAAAAATGTTGAAAACGCATCTATCAAAAACTTGTTGAATAAATTAAAAAAGATATATGATGACATCATATATCTATATAAAGATATGGAAGATAGAGCAGATAAATATCTTTCACCGAATTAGATCTATGGGGAAATAGCCCATTTTACGGGGCCATATCTGTACAGGTTGATGCTGTTCAGGTTTTGTCAGGCTCTTGCTCTCCTGTAACTTCATTGGGAGAGCGCTTGAATGGCATTCAAGAGGTCGTGGGTTCAATTCCCTCCAACTCCACCAGAAATTTAAGTAAGGACTTAGAGTAAAATCTGAGTCCGTCTTTTATGGCTATATCCGGTTGGGGCAAGTATCACATAGTCTTCTCGCCCAAATAGCGACGGGAAATAATCGCAGGACGCCTTATCCCCACCTGCATGCGCCATGCAGGTGGGGATTCCGTCAAAATCAGCTTAGGCGGTTTAACTTTGAAATGTGCTAGCCTTCTCCGCCATCTTTCATCTCGGCTACAAAGGAGCGCAGCAACTGGGCCTGTTGTTCCAAATTGTGCAGTTCCTCGGCAGAGGAGGCAACGCGCGCCTGGTTCTCTTGGGCTATGCCGCTGATATCTTGAATAAAGGCCGTCATTTCAGCGGTAGAGGCCGATTGTTCTTCCACTGCCGTGGCAATGGCCTGCACTTCAAACGCCGATTGCTGCACAACATCCTGAACATTTTCCAGCACCTGCAGCATCTGCAAAATCAGCTCATCCACAGACTCAATGGCCCGCACGGCATGATCGGTGCTTTCCGAATTGCTTTTCGTCATGCCCTGAATGTGGGAGATGGCCTTTTCTACTTCCGTAGTGGCTACCACGGTTTTTTCCGCCAGTTTGCGCACTTCGTCCGCCACCACCGCAAAGCCCCGCCCGGCTTCTCCGGCTCTGGCCGCTTCAATGGCCGCGTTAAGGGCCAAAAGGTTGGTTTGATCCGCCACATCGTTGATCACTCCCACTACCTCGCCTATGCTGGCCGAGCTTTTGCCCAGTTCCTGCATGGAGTCGCTCAACGCATGGGTAACCTGCTTCAGGTCCTGCATGGCCCTGCCGGTTCTTTCGGCAAGCCGAGCACTTTCCAGCACCCTTTCCCGGGCAAGGTCTGTCTTTTCAGCGGCGTTGGCCGAATTTCTTGCTACATCAAGCACCACCACATTCATTTCCTGCATGGCGGAAAGTGTTTCCTGAATGCGCGTGGTTTGCATTTCTGTCCCGCTGCTGACCGCAGCAGTTTGTTCGCCCATGGAAGCAGCGGAATGCTCCACATCCTTGGCGGCTTCTTCTATGCGGTTGGCGGCCACCAGCAAAGCGTTGGAGCTTTCTTGCGCGGCCTGTACGGCACTTTCCGCTCTGGAGGCGGCTTCACGCGCGCTTGCCGCCTGTCTGCCCGCTTCGGCTTCTTTTTCCTGAATAAAAGAAATATTTTCTTTAAGCTTGGCGGCCATGCTATTGAGCGCCGAACGTAAGACGGTGATCTCATCCTTGCCTTCCTGCGAAAGGCTGATTTCCAGGTTGCCGCCTGCGATGGTTTCCGCAGCTTCGGTGGCTTCTTTCATGGGCACGGTGATGGAACGGGAAATGCGATAGCACACCGGCAAAATAATGAGCAGCAAACAGGCCAAAACCCCGCCGCTTACCGCAAGCAGCGCTTTGTTCACTATGCTGTCCATGGTGGACATAATTTGGGCATTCACAGCGTCAATATTGTCAATGTAAATTCCGGTGCCGATAAAATAATCACTGCCCGGAATGGGCACAGAATAGGCAAGTTTGGGTGCGTCTTTTACAGAACCGTCTGGTTGCGGCTTACCGAAAATATAGGTGGTGAAGCCGCCGCCCTTGGCAGCCTGCCGGGCCAGCTCCTGCACATAAAAGATGCCGTTCACGTCCTGCCTGTCGCCCAAATCTTGCCCCTGCAAGTGCTTTTGCGGCGGCAAAGCAACGTTTACCGTTCCCCGATAGACAAAATAGTATCCGGACTTGTCTTCTTCAAAGGTAAATTCGTCAATATAGTTCCGGATAATATTCATCCGCTCTTCTTCATTGGTGGACGCCTTAATGGCCTGCCCCAGAATACTGGCGGCAGCGTCAACGCAAACCTGAAGCTTGGCTTTTTCACCGGAGAGCATGATTTCCTGGGTTTCATGAAGCGCTCTGTTTTTGACCAAAGAAGCTGTATACATGAGCATATATACTGTAACCAGGATGCCGAGCGCCATGATGGCAGTCAGAAATAGTACACGCATCCCAATAGAGAAATTACGCAAC
>CAZNBK010000084.1:0-9322 GCA_964571105.1 uncultured Desulfovibrionaceae bacterium | reverse complement strand
GTCGTTGTTGTGCATGTCCTCACCGGCCACTACCCGGCGCAGATAACGCTTGCCCTTGGGGTTTGCCAGAATAACCAGGTCATTATCTTTAAGCATAATTATTTCCTTTGGATTTTGTTGCAGGGGGTGGCCCCCTGCGCCCCAATCAGGGAATCGCGATTTTGTTTCACCCCAAGGGGAGCGGCCTCATCATTTCAACCGGCAACAATTCCTTATCATTTCTAATATTTTATCTCACCTGACAGCTCACCCTACCCTCAATCGGGGTTAAAGAGGGAGGGGGCCCGGGGGAGGGAACCCTATCACGGCTTCTCTATCCCGGATAAGCGCAAAGCAGCTCGGCGTAAATTTGTCTGGCCCGGTCGTTTTCCGGGAAGGCATCCAGTTCCTGCTGCAAAAATTCCAGCGCCATAGACATCTCGCCGCGCACGGCATGATAAAGGCACCGGCAAAAATAATGTTCATAGCTGTCGGCCAGCAGCTTGGCCCGCAGGGGGGCCAGAGTTTCCACTTCAGCGCTGTCGCCCCGGCAGAATGCCTGCCACAGGGCCGTGGTCAGATCTGTCTGCACGCCTTCACCTGCAGCCTGAAGCAACCCCTGCTCACCGGCGGCGACCATTTCCGTGGCCTTGCGGATGAGCTCTTCCCGACCGGCAGCGTCAAAAGCCTGGGGCCGCAAAACGCGCTCAATGCGGCGGTCCATGGCCCTGGCCCGCACGGCCAGGCTGAAATCACGCAGGCAGCGGGCCTGCCCCCGTGCAGCGATGTCGGCACGCTCCTGTTCATTATTCTTATAATAAATGATGCGCTCGACCAGCTCGTCCGGCGTGGCAAACGCCGCCACCTCATGCGGCCTAAAAAAAGCCTCCAGCGAAGGGTGCTTTTCCGTGAGCAACAGGGCGCCCATGCCCGTAGCTTCCATGAGCCGCATATTCGGCGCTTCTCTTTCGGCGCAATCCATGGCCGCGTTAAGCGCCATACGCGAACCGGCCAGCAGGCCATACATCCGCCTGCCCCAAACCGCGCCCCGGTCAAAACGGCCCACCAGCTCGGGCACCTCGGATTTGCCCAGGCTGTTCAAACAATACACGGGAGTGAACGGCGCATCTTCTTTGGCGGCCACCCCGGCCAATTTTGCCAGCAGCGCATTGCGCCAGCCGTGCAGCGGCGACCAGGAACCGGTGAAGCTCACATCCAGAGCCGGCTCAATAACCCCGGGCGGCAGCACCTGGTTGTCGTCAAAACCGGGAAAAGCATATTCCACACTTTGCGCGCCACAGGCCAGCGCCGCCTCCCGGCAGGTTTTCCAGGGGGTAAGCAGCATGTCAAAGGCCGACCAGTCCGTGTCTTCCGGCACCGGCGCGGCATGGTAGCCCAGCACCAGGCGCGGGCGCTTGCCCAGGCTGCGGATAAAAGTCGAGCCATAGGTCAGGCAGTCGTGGATATACAAAATATCCGGCGCGAACCGGTTGATCTGCTCTACGACCAGCTCGGTCTGGTCCGCAGGCATGCCGTATTGATAATCGTCGCACCATTTTTGTTGCAAGTGCAGATTATTGGCGATCACGGTCCAGGCTTCATAGCCCAGGGCCTGCATGGCCGTGCCCAGATACATGCCGCCGTTGACCCCGTCGGCCATGAATTCGGCTTTTTGCCGCGCGTAGGGCTCCTGGCCCAGTTTGGGATGCATACGATAATGCCAGTACATGTAGTGGCCGGGACAGGCGGCTATTTCTAAAAATCGCATGCCCACTGTCTAAACCAGGCCCGGTTTGATTGCAAGGCAACAAAAAAAGCCCGCCGACAGCGGGGGCTACCGACGGGTAAACAACACCGCCGCAACGGCATTGTCCGGGAGAGTCCAATAATGGAATTCCACGCTTGAGATTACCGCCTGGCCGCAGAGTTAGGTGCTCCAGGTCGGCCCATTAATAAGGTAAGTTAATGAGGGTTGAGCTTGAGCAACGGCTGCTTCGCCGCTGGGGCCCCAATCTCTCCGGCTTTGCGAAGCGTTGCTTCGCAAAGCCGGGTCAGTTTACCACTATATATAAATTCAAAGCCAAAAGTCTTTATTTCTTGAGCGCACAGTGGCAGAACCACCAGTCATAGCCTTCATAATCCTGCATCCGCTTGGCAATGTCGGCCATATTGCTCGGCGGCGGCACGATCACCCGGTCGCCGATGAGCTCGTTGTTGGGCCAGTTGGCGGGCATGGCGCCCTGTTCGTCAGCGGTTTGCAGGGCGCGGACAACGCGCAGGATTTCATCCATATTCCGCCCTACTTCCTGGGGATAATACAGCATCAGACGCATAATGCCCTTGGGGTCAACCACAAAGACCACACGCACAGTGTTGCTCCCCTTGCCGGGGTGGAGCATACCCAGTTTCACGGCTATGGATTCGGTTCCGGCAATGACCGGGAAAGTGATTTCCACGCCCAGCTTTTCCTTGATCCACTCCAACCATTTGATATGTGAGAAAACCTGGTCGATGGACAGCCCGATGAGCTTGCAGCCCAGCGCGTCAAATTCCTTCATCCTGTTCTGGAAAGCCACAAATTCCGTGGTGCACACCGGAGTGAAATCCGCCGGGTGGCTGAACAGCACAAACCAGGATCCTTTAAAGTCGTGCGGCAACTTCATGGGGCCGGCAGTGGTCACAACTTCGATTTCCGGAAAAGATTCACCCAGCAGGGGCAGTACAGGTCTATTTTCAACAGTCATCATTACCTCCAAAGTTTGCGCAGACAGTATGCGGTTTTTTGTTCAAGGCCTGATTAAGCATTTACCACTTGAAATTGATAATAATTACTGTTAGCATAGGGTAAAACAAATAGGCAAGAAATATTTTATTTATTCCCCCCCGCCGTGCGGTGGGCCGCAATATGGAGGATTGCCATGTATTTTCAACAAATCATCACGCCCGGTCTGGGCTGTCTTTCCTATATACTCGGCTGTCCCGGCGCCGGAGTCATGGCTGTGGTGGACCCGAAGCGCGACATAGACGATTATCTCAAAGTTGCCAAAGAACAGGGCATGCGCATCACCCATGTGTTCGACACGCACGTGCATGCCGACCATATCAGCGGGGCGCAAGAGCTGCGCCGGGCCACGGGCGCGGACATATATATACACGAGAGCGCCCCGGTGAATTATGAGGTGATAAAAATCGCGCACAACGATCAGTTCCGGCTGGGCAACGCCCATCTCCGGGTGTTGCACACCCCCGGGCACACGCCGAACTCCATCTCCCTTCTGGTGACCGACCAGGCCCGCTCCAATGCGCCGCAAATGATTTTGACCGGCGACTTGCTGTTTGTGGGCGATACCGGACGACCGGACCTGCCCGGCGAGGAAATTCTCAACGAGCAAATCCGAAACCTCTTTGACAGCCTGCATAAAACCCTGGGCGAGCTGCCGGACTATCTGGAAGTATATCCGGCGCACGGGCAGGGCTCCCTGTGCGGTCGGGGCATGAGCGCCAAGCCCAGTTCCACGCTCGGCTACGAGCGCATCGCCAACCCGCGCCTGCAACTCAAGGAGTTTACCGCCTTCAGCAAAGACATCATGAGCCATTTGCCGCTCAGGCCGCAGAGTTTTTCGCACATCATCGCCACCAATATGAACGGCGCTCCTTTGCTGGACCTGTGCAACCTGAGCGACTGGTCCCTCGGCCCGGCAGAGGTGGACAAACTGCGCGCTGAAGGCGCGGTGGTTTTGGATATGCGCAATCCCTTGTGCTTTGCCACCGCGCACATTCCCGGCAGCATCAACGTGGACGCTGAACAGGCCCAGGCCGTAAACTGGGTGGGCACGGCCATTGCGCCCGGCTCCAAGCTGGTGCTGGTTTTACATAATAAAGAAGAATTTCCGGCCCGGCTCATGGAATTGCGCCGCATCGGCTATGATGACGTTTGCGGATACCTGGAAGGCGGCCTTCAGCAATGGATTGCGGCCGGAAAAGATATCGGCAGCACTGTGCATATCTCCGCCTGCACCCTGGAGCAGCGGCTCAAAGACCCCAAACCGTTCATGATTGTGGATGTGCGCACGCCACGGGAGTATGAGGAATTTCATCTGCCCAATTCCGTGCATATGCCCTTTGACAAATTGCTCAGCGACTCGGCCTGCTACACAGACCCGGAGATGGAGCGCATTGTGGTCTGCCAGACCGGCTACCGGGCCTCCATCGCAGCCAGCCTGTTGCTGGCCAGAGGTTGTAAAAACGTGCGCATCCTGGCCGGGGGCATGGAACTGGTCAAGAAATGCCTGCCCGGTCAGTAGCGCTTATTTGCAAAATAAATACTGTCTTTGGCCGACTTCGGCGGCCTAAGCAGGCTAAAAATCACTTGGCGAATAGATCCGGCGGCTTAAAGCCAAGTTCGACGCCCCTGGGAAAGGAGGCGACCGCATTGCCGCCCCCGCCAAACAGGGCCGCGCCCTGTTTGGCGGAAATTGTAGGTGCAGGAACACAAAGACAAGCCGGTATTCGGCAAAACCCGGCATTTTTACCGTTACGACCGGTGTTTATTCCGGTTTGTCAATCCGGAAATATTCCCGCAAATAATCCAGATAGTGGGCGGTATTGGCGCGCACAGTGGCCAGCCAGTATTTCTTCAAAAATATGAGCAACCCATCGACATCGCGCTGCGCCCTGTAGATAGCGTCTTTTTTGGCGATGCTGCGCAAAATCACCCGGTGCAGCTCGCGGTATTTCTCCAGTTCCGGGTAACCGGCCTGGTCCATGAGCTGTTCCAAGGTAAAAAAATTAATCTGCACGTAGGATTTAAACATTTCAGCCGTGGGCACCAGCACTCGTTCAATTTCCCGAGAGGCGTCTGCCCGGTGAAAATAAAAGGAGTTTATCAGGCTGACCAGACCCCGCATCTGTTCATCAAGCACGGGAATTCCAGTGTCATATTCGTCTCTCCAGACAATATACAAAGGCTCCATATCAACTCCTGCAAATATCCGTTCAGTATGTCTTTCCGGTCTGGCTGGACAGCCGCGCTTTTACAGCTGCAATATCCAGCTGCTCGAGCAAGGTGAGCAAATTTTCCCAAATGGGATGATACCCGTAGCCGCCTTCAAGCATCTCGGCCAAGGCGTTTTGGCGCGGCCAGTCCTGCACCACCATCCTGTACGCCGCCAGCAAGGCGCCCGTACGGTCTGCGCCATGCTGGCAATGCACGAGGACCGGGCCGGGCGATTCTTCAATAAGACGCAGCCCCTCCAAAATATCTTCCTCATCCATTGCCCAGGTGTTCATCGCCAGCCTGACCAGCCGCAGGCCGCTGTCGGCGTCCAAATCATCATCGGAATGAAATCCGCGCAGGTTAATAACGGTTTTAACGCCCAACGCCTCCGCATTGCGCAACCCTTCAGCCGTGGGCTGGGCCGAGCGATATAAACCATCGGAAACCCGGTGCAAATTGGGCAACCCCTCAACCAGCAACGGCTCGGCCCAGGCCGTGGACCGAGGCAAACGCGGCGCGCTCTGCGCACAGGATAAAGAGCTAAGCAGCACCGTCAGGCACAGGGCCATGATTATGGAACGATATTGGGGCATGCGGCTCCTCCCGGACAAGTTGCTGCCCGAATCAGAGTAGCCGAGGAAAATGAGCTGAGCAAGAAAGAAAAACAGGCCGGGCAGCGGCTTCGGGAAAGTCCGTTTGCGAACCGGACAGAATTCCCGAAGCGACACGCCGCCGCTGGCCACTACAGAAAGGAAACGCGTTGTCCAGGTCAGGAATGGTTGATGAAACCCGGTTTTTAAACTGATGGGCGGGCTTGAGACTCCCGCCGCGTGGTGTGAAACAAAGACCGGATTTCAAATAACCGCTGCCTGACCGCTGTTGAGATCACTATAGCAAAGTGAAAACAGAATGCAAGTAAAAAATCGCTGTCTGCGATTATTTTGTTTTTATATATTTATTATACGTTTTTAAATCGGTTTACGCACCAGATATTATACTGAACTATTTCAACCAAGGATTTTATTTTTTTGCAATATTTCGATAATTTATTGAAATAATTAACTTTTATTAAAGAGCACATAATACGCCTACGGAGGGGCCGGTTTTTAAATGCTGCCCATTGTGGAAATAATAATGTGATTTATTTCACATGCATATATTCTCTCTTTTCCCCGGCCTTCGCCTCACTTTTCCAGCGAAGCCACACATTTCTTTGATGCGTAGTGTTGTTTTTTTGTGTATACTTGCAAGAGCCGCTTACCTCAGCGGGCAAAAATTGCAGATTGCGGCAGGCAGCACTCGCTGCCCTGGTTTCACCCTCTGCCGCCAGGAGCATTATATGAAATTACTAAAAGCTTATAAAACCTCACGCGAAGCGCCGTTACAAAACCTGGAAGACCCGGAGTTGTTCCGTCGCCTGTTTCCCTACACCAACATCAGCCGGGTAGAGTTCGACAACACCATCTTGTCGCCGGACCCGGCCGATCCCATGTTTATTACCGACACCACCTTCCGGGATGGGCAACAAGCCCGCCCGCCCTACACGCCCAAGCAAATCGAGGCCATCTATGAAATGCTCTACCGCCTTGGCGGCAAAAGCGGGCTTATCAACGCCTGCGAGTTTTTCATGTACACGGAGAAGGACCGCAAGGCCATTGAACTCTGCCGGGCCAAGGGACATAAATACCCCAGAATCACCGGCTGGATCCGCGCCAATTTGGATGACCTGAAACTGGCCCGCAGCATGGAGTTTCGCGAAGTGGGCATGCTTACCTCCGTGTCCGACTACCATATCTATATGAAACTCGGCTGGGATCGCCAAAAAGCCATGGACCACTACTTAAAACTGGTGGAAAAAGCGCTGGACTGGGGCATTTCTCCGCGCTGCCACTTTGAAGACATCACCCGGGCCGATATCGAAGGTTTTTGTCTGCCCCTGGCGGTTAAACTCATGGATCTGGCCTATCAAACCGACATCCCAGTCAAAATCCGCCTCTGCGACACCATGGGCTATGGCGTGCCCTTCCCGGGCGCCACCCTGCCCCGCTCGGTGGGACGCCTTGTCCAGTTTTTCACCCACGAATGCGGCGTGCCCGGCCAGTGGCTGGAATGGCACGGGCACAACGACTTCCATAAAACCCTGATCAACGGGGTTACGGCCTGGCTCAACGGCTGCTCCGGCGTCAACGGCACCTTGTTCGGCTTTGGCGAACGCACCGGCAACACGCCCATTGAGGCCCTGATCATCGATTATATTTCCATCACCGGCGATGCTGATGCCGCCGACACCCCGGTCATTGCCGAAATTGCGGAATATTTTGAGCGGGAGCTGGAATATCGCATCCCGCCCAATTATCCCTTTGCGGGTAAAAACTTCAACGCCACCAGCGCGGGCATCCACGCCGACGGCTTGATCAAAAACGAAGAAATATACAACATCTTCGATACCACCAGCCTGCTCGGGCGGTCCGTGCCCATTATCATTAATGACAAATCCGGACGGGCCGGCGTGGCTTACTGGATCAACCAGCACCTCAACCTGCCCGCAAACATGCAGTTATCCAAAAAACATCCCGGCGTGGGCAAAATCTATGACCGGGTCATGAAAGCCTACGACGACGGGCGCAACACTTCCTTCTCGGACAAAGAGCTCATGGCCCTGGTCCAGCGGTATATGCCCGAGCTTCTGGTTTCTGAGTTTGACCAGATGAAACAACTGGCCGGTGAGCTTTCCGCCCACCTGGTTTCCAAGCTGGCCCTGGAATGCAATGTCGTGCCCGGCGCTGCGCCCGACCCGGAAAATACCCGGCGCATGCAGCAGTTTGTTCAGGAATATCCCTTTATCCAATATGTCTATCTCACCGATGACCAGGGCAAATCCCTCAACGCTGTGATCACGGATCCGGCCTATCACGAAAACTATCAGCAGCCCGTCGGCTATGATTTTTCCGACCGCTCCTGGTTTAAACTGCCCATGCAGGACGGCAAACTGCACATCAGCGACATTTACCAATCGCTGTTCACGCGCAAGCTTGTGCTCACCGTGTCCATGGCCGTAACCAATGAAAACGACGATATCACCGGCGTGCTGGGAGCTGACATCCAGATTGAACAGCTTATGAAGCGCACCGAGGCTCTGGAAGAAGAGGTGTTCAACAATGACTACCGCTAGAGGGTATGCGGCACAAACCCGCCCGGAAGGCATCCCGGGCTTGCTGTCGGCCAGGCTGGTCTGCTCCCTTGGCCTGCTCATCATGCTGGCCCTGCTGCACGGCTGCGGCAGCATGTCGTCATCGCCCACCCACCGGGGCGGCTCCGGTCAGGGCAAGCCCTATACCATTCGCGGCCAAACCTATTACCCGCTGCTCTCTGCGGACGGCTTTGTGGAAGAAGGCATTGCCTCCTGGTACGGCAAGGATTTTCACGGCAAAACCACGGCCAATGGCGAGCGCTATGACATGTACGGCATGACTGCGGCACACAAGATTCTGCCCTTCAACACCCAGGTCAAAGTAACCAACCTGACCAACGGCAGATCCATTATCGTGCGCATCAACGACCGCGGCCCCTTTGTGGCCAACCGGGTCATTGACCTCACCCACACCGGCGCGTCCAAAATCGGCATGATCGGTCCGGGCACGGCCCGGGTGCGCGTGGAAACCGTAGGCTCGGTTCCGGCCATCCAAAACGGCAATATCATGGGCACCTTCTATATTCAGATCGGCGCGTTCTCGCGTAAGGACAATGCTGAAAAATTGGTGGCCACGCTCAAGTCGCAGGGACTGAACGCCCGCTTGCAATACGCTGATCAGGCACACCTGTGGCGGGTTCAGGTTGGCTCATATAAATCTGTCAATGATGCGGAAAGCGTCCGGCGCAGCCTGGATGTGCACTATCCCGGCAACTTTATTGTGGCCGAGTAATTGCGGAGCCTGAGCGGATAAGACATGGACGTATTCCTCGACCCCGTGGCCTGGACCGGCTTTGCCATCCTCGTGGCTCTGCAGATTGTTCTGGGCATAGATAATCTGGTCCTGGTTTCAGCCCTGGCGGAAAAAGCCCCTGTTGACAGTCGGCCTCAGGCCCGCCTTTTGGGCATGGGCCTGGCCCTGTGCCTGCGCATCGCCCTGCTCTGCCTTTTTGTCTGGCTGCTTTCCTTTACCGCCCCCCTGTTCAGCCTGGGCAGGCTCAGCTTAAGCTTGCGCGACCTGCTGCTCCTCGCGGGCGGTGTCTTTCTTGTTTTCAAAGCCACCCACGGCCTGCACGAACGCCTGGAAGGCGGTTATCCTGTTGAAGACGCCTCCCCGGACAAATCCGGCACAGCGTACATCATTGCCCAAATCGCCT
>CAZNBK010000083.1:0-9362 GCA_964571105.1 uncultured Desulfovibrionaceae bacterium | reverse complement strand
GTGGGCAACATCACCCATGAAGGCGTCAACCTGGGCAAGGCCGGTCGCAACCGTTGGCTGGGCCGCCGTCCTCAGGTAAGAGGCGTGGCCATGAACCCCATCGACCACCCCCTGGGCGGCGGTGAAGGCAGAAGCTCCGGCGGTCGCCATCCGGTGACGCCTTGGGGTATGCCTACCAAGGGTTATAAGACTCGCGACCGGAAAAAGGCTTCCGGTAAACTTATCGTCAAGCGCCGCGGGCAGAAGTAGGAGAGTGAGCAATGCCTAGGTCTTTGAAGAAAGGTCCTTTCGTGGACCAGCATTTGGAAAAGAAGGTGGAAATGGCTGCGGCCAATAACGACCGCCGGGTGATCAAAACCTGGTCCCGTCGTTCCACGGTTCTGCCGGAAATGGTAGGGCTTACTTTTGCGGTGCATAACGGCAAAAAGTTTGTTCCGGTCTTTGTTACCGAAAACATGGTCGGTCACAAGTTGGGTGAGTTTTCGCCCACCCGGACCTTCCACGGTCATGCGGGCGACAAAAAGTCCAAGGCCGGAAAGAAATAAACGGGGCAAACTATGGAATCCAAAGCAATCGGCAGATATATACGAATTTCTCCGCGTAAGGCCCGTCTGGTGGCCAAAAACGTCAACGGCCTGCCCGTGGAGGATGCTCTGAATATCCTGCGTTTCACGCCTAAAAAAGCTGCCGACCTTATTTACAAGGTCGTGCACTCCGCCCTGGCCAATGCGCAGGTGGGCGGCGCAGACGTGGACGCCATGAAGGTCAAGCAGGTGATCGTAGAAGACGGCCCGGTCTGGAAGCGGTTTAACCCGCGCTCGCAGGGCCGCGCGCACAGAATCCTCAAGCGCACCAGTCACATAACCGTGATATTGGAAGATTAGGTAGGAATAGAAGTATGGGTCAGAAAGTACATCCTTTTGGATTCCGCCTGGGGTACAACAAGAATTGGCAGTCCCGCTGGTACAGCAAAAAGGACTACCCGGCGTACGTTTTTGAAGACCACAAGATCAGGAAGTATATCAAAAAACTCCTGTTCAGCGCGGGTCTGTCCAAAATCGAAATCGAACGCCACGGCCCCAAGGTGCGGTTGATTCTCTCCACCGCCCGCCCCGGCATTGTTATCGGTCGTAAGGGCGTGGAAATTGAAAAACTGCGTGCTGATCTCAAGCAACGGTTTGGCCGTGAATTCGCCATTGAGGTGAATGAAATCCGCCGCCCCGAGCTTGAATCACAACTGGTGGCCGAAAACATCGCCATGCAGTTGGAACGCCGGGTGGCTTTCCGCCGGGCCATGAAGCGCACCGTGACCATTTCCCGCAAGTTCGGCGCCGAAGGTATCAAGGTGGCCTGTGCGGGCCGTCTGGCCGGTGCTGAAATCGCCCGCAGCGAGTGGTACCGCGACGGTCGCGTGCCGCTGCATACCCTGCGCGCGGATATTGACTACGGCTATGCCGAAGCGCATACCTCTTACGGCATTATCGGCGTTAAAGTCTGGATTTACAAAGGTGAAATCCTGGACAACGAGGTTGAATAACGATGTTAGCTCCTAAAAGAACTAAATACCGCAAGAGCCAGAAAGGCCGCTTAAAGGGCAAGGCCCTGCGCGGCAATACTGTGGCCTTCGGTAGCGTAGGTTTGAAGTGTCTGGATCACGGCAAGCTGACTTCCCAGCAGATTGAAGCAGCCCGTATTGCAGTGATGCGGCATATCAAACGTGTCGGCAAGGTCTGGATCCGGGTGTTCCCTGATCACCCCATAACGGCCAAGCCCCTGGAAACCCGGCAGGGTTCCGGCAAGGGCGCTCCCTGCGGTTGGGTGGCTCCGGTTAAGCCGGGCCGCGTGCTCTACGAAGTGGACGGCGTGACCCTGGAGCTGGCCAAGGAAGCTCTGACCCGTGCCGCACGTAAGCTTCCGGTCAGGACCGCCATTGTGGTCAAGCATGAGGTGTAGTCATGAATATCGCTGAACTGAGAAAATTGTCTGCTGCGGACCTTAAGGACCGCCTGACATCCACCCGCGAGTCCTTGATGAATTTGCGCTTCAAGAAAGCCACCGGCCAGCTCGATAAGACTGCCGAACTGCGCATCACCAAGCGTGAAGTGGCTCAAATATTGACTTTATTGAAAGAGAAGGGAGCGTAATATGTCTGACGCTATCCTGCATAAGAAAGGCAGAACCCTTGAAGGCATGGTGGTCAGCAGCACCAACGACAAGACCATTGTGGTCTCTGTAGTTAGCCAGGAAATGCATCCGTTGCTGAAGAAATACATCCGCCGCCGCAAGAAATTTACAGCCCATGACCCTGAAAATGCCTGCGCTGTTGGGGACAAGGTCAAGATCATTGAGTATCGGCCCATGTCCGCTTCCAAACGCTGGCACCTGGTGTCCATTGTGGAAAAAGCACAGTAGGGGATAGAGTATGATCCAGGTTGAATCTTCGCTGCAAGTGGCGGACAACTCCGGCGCCAAGCGCGTGGCCTGCATTAAGGTGCTGGGCGGCTCCAAGCGTCGCTATGCCACCGTGGGCGACATTATCGTGGTTGCGGTAAAGGAAGCCATCCCGCACGCCAAAGTGAAAAAAGGCGATGTGATGCGGGCGGTTATCGTACGCACGGCCAAGGAAATCCGGCGGCCGGACGGCACGTATATCAAATTTGACACCAATGCGGCCGTGCTGCTGAACAAGCAGGGCGAACCAGTGGGGACCCGTATTTTCGGACCCGTGGCCCGCGAACTCAGAGCCAAGAACTTCATGAAAATTGTCTCGCTGGCGCCTGAGGTGCTTTAGGAGTTATGGGCATGAAGCAGTTTCGCATTCGCAAGAACGACAAGGTAATGGTCATTGCCGGCAAGGATAAGGGCAAGATCGGGGCCGTGCGTAAGGTGCTGAAGAAAAAGGACGCCGTGCTGGTGGAAAAGGTTAACGTTTCCAAGCGGCACACCAAGGCCAATCCTTATCAGCAGCAGCCCGGCGGCATCGTGGAAAAGGAAATGCCCATCGACATTTCCAACGTGATGCTCGTGTGTGGCTCCTGTGCCAAACCGACCCGGGTGGGTTACCGCCAGACTGATGACGGCAAGAAAGTGCGCTTTTGCAAAAAGTGTAATGAAATAATCGAATAAGGGTGAGCGACCATGACGCGTCTTGAAAATATTTACCGGGAGAAAGTGGCGCCGGTCCTGCAGAAGGAGTTTAACTACTCGTCTTCCATGCAGGTTCCCGGGCTGAAGAAAATCTCTCTGAACATCGGCCTTGGCGCGGCCAGCCAGAACAACAAGCTTATGGAAGAAGCCGTTGCCGAACTTACGGCCATTGCCGGCCAGAAGGCCGTTGTCACCCAGGCCAAGAAATCCATTGCCTCTTTCAAACTCAGAGAAGGCATGCCCATCGGCTGCCGGGTTACCCTGCGCGGCGCCCGGATGTGGGATTTCCTGGATAAGCTGATGAACTTTGCCCTGCCTCGAGTACGCGACTTCCGGGGAATTCCGGACCGCGGCTTTGACGGGCGCGGCAATTTTACTCTGGGAATCAAGGAACACTCCATTTTCCCGGAGCTGGAAGCGGATAGAATTGATGCCCCCAAGGGTATGAACATCACGATTGTGACCACTGCCAAAACCGACAAGGAAGGCAAACTCCTCCTTGCTGAACTTGGCATGCCCTTCAGGAAATAAGGAGAGTCGCTTTGTCTCGTACAGCACTGGAAGTAAAGGCAAGCCGGAAACCCAAGTTTTCCAGCCGCGCCTATAATCGTTGTCCCATTTGCGGCCGCCCCCGCGCTTTTCTGCGCAAGTTCGGCCTGTGCCGGATTTGCTTCCGCAACATGTCGTTGCGCGGTGAACTGCCCGGCGTCCGCAAATCGAGCTGGTAAGTCTTTTAGGAGTATTGATTATGATGACTGATCCCATTGCCGATATGCTCACGCGTATCCGCAACGCACACTTGGCCCTGCATAAGGAAGTAAGTGTGCCGCGCTCGAAGATCAAATTGGTCATTGCCCAGATCCTCAAGGACGAGGGCTATGTGGAAGAGGTGTCCGCTGACGATCAGGCCATCAGCCTGGTTCTCAAGTACAGCAAGGGCAAGCCCGCCATTGCGGGTTTGAAGAAAATCAGCAAGCCCGGACGCCGCGTTTATGTCGGCGCAGGCGAGATTCCCAGCGTGCAAAACGGCCTGGGCATCAGCATTGTGTCCACGTCCAGCGGTGTGCTGGCCGGAAGCCAGGCCCGCGAAAAGAACGTGGGCGGCGAGCTTCTGTGCGAAATTTGGTAGCAGGTGGTGTGATATGTCCAGAATAGGAAAAATGCCCATCACCATCCCTTCCGGCGTGGAAGTGAAGATCGGCAAAGATGTGGTTGAAGTAAAGGGACCCAAAGGCGAGCTTACAACGCCCTGCCATCCTGCTGTAAACTATGAAATCAAGGATGGCGCGGTACACGTTACCCGCATTGATGAATCCCAGGAAGCCCGCTCGCAGCACGGCCTGCGCCGTACTCTGCTTGACAACTGTGTCATCGGCGTGAGCAAGGGTTTTGAAAAGACTTTGGATATCATCGGCGTGGGTTACAAGGTGGCGGTTAAAGGCAACGTGGTGGAAATGGCCCTGGGCTTTTCGCACCCGGTGCTCATTGATCTGCCCAAGGGTGTGTCCGCCAAGGCCGAAGGCATTAAACTGACTTTGGCCAGCGCCGACAAGGGGCTCCTTGGCGAAACTGCAGCCGGCATCCGCCGTCTGCGCAAGCCTGAGCCTTACAAGGGCAAGGGCATCAAGTATGAAAACGAACGGATCCGCCGCAAGGCCGGTAAGTCCGGTAAGAAATAGGCAGGTATGGGCATGAGTAAGGCAATTGCCAGAGCGAAACGAAAGATTCGCATCCGCAAGAAGATTTCCGGGACCACGGAACGCCCCCGCTTGGTGGTGTACCGCTCCAACCTGCACATCTACGCTCAGATTGTGGATGATGCGGCCGGCAGCACCTTGGCTGCAACATCGACGCTTACCCTGGCCAAAGGTGGAAGCGCTCTGCGTCCCAATGTGGAAGGCGCGACCAAGGTGGGGCAGGAAATTGCCCGGTTGGCAAAGGAAAAGAGTATTTCCAGCGTGGTATTTGACCGTAACGGCTATCTGTATCATGGACGCATCAAGGCTGTGGCCGAGGGCGCTCGTGAAGCGGGCCTTCAATTTTAATTGTGAGAGACGGCATGGAACACAATGAACTGGGACTGCTTGAGAAGATAGTTTATCTCAACAGAGTGGCCAAGGTTGTGAAGGGCGGGCGCAGATTCAGTTTCAGCGCCCTGGTGGTTGTGGGTGACGGTAACGGCAACGTGGGCTACGGCCTGGGCAAAGCTCAGGAAGTACCGGAAGCCCTGCGTAAAGCTACCGAACACGCCCGCAAGAACATGGTGCAGGTGCCCCTGGTGGACGGCACACTTCCTTATGAAGTGTTGGGCCGCTATGGAGCCGGACGGGTGCTGTTAAAGCCCGCGTCCAAAGGTACCGGCATCATTGCCGGCGGCGCTGTGCGCGCCATCATGGAAGCGGCCGGCGTGCATGACGTGCTGGCCAAGGCCATCGGTACCAACAACCCGCACAACGTGCTCAAGGCCACCATGGCCGGTCTTGTTTCTCTGCGCAGCGCTGAAGAAGTCAGCGAACTGCGCGGCAAGACCCTGGTTGCGCCCCGCAAATAAGCGCTGATAGGGGATATGAACATGATTAAGGTAAGACTTGTGAAAAGCCGTATCGGCTGTACCCCTGTGCAGCGGAAAACTCTGGCTGCCCTGGGCTTGCGCAAGATTCGCATGGAAAAAGAATACCCTGACAATCCTGCCGTGCGCGGCATGATTGAACGGGTCAAGCATTTGGTTGAGGTTGTAAGCTGATGAGACTGCACGAACTTTATCCCTTTGCAGAAGAACGTAAGACCCGCAGGCGTGTTGGCCGCGGCTCCGGTTCCGGGCTCGGCAAGACTTCCGGTAAGGGTCATAAAGGCCAGAACTCGCGTTCCGGCGTTTCTCGCGACCCTTCCTTTGAAGGCGGCCAGATGCCCATTATGCGCCGTTTGCCCAAGCGCGGCTTTAAGAACTATCTGTTCAAGACCGTCTATGAGGTGATTAACCTGTCCCGCCTGAACGAAGTGTTCGGCGACCAGGCGAACATCACTTTGGAAGATATCTACAGCCGGGGTCTGGCCCGCAATGGTCGTCCGGTCAAGGTGCTGGGTGTTGGCGAAGTTTCCCGCGCCGTCACGGTGCAGGCGCATGCGTTCAGCGCATCTGCTGTGGAAAAAATCAAAAATGCCGGCGGCGAAGCCAAGGCACTGGAAGGTTAAACCGTGTCATTACGTGGTGTAGAGCAGGCGGCCCGCGCCCCTGAATTGAAGACCAAGCTCTTTTGGACTTTCGGCCTGCTGGCCGCTTACCGCATTGGCGTGCATGTGCCGGTGCCGGGCATCAACGTGCCCGCCCTGCAGGAAATTCTCGCCACTGCGTCCAATACCTTGTTCGGCATGTTCGACATGTTCTCCGGCGGAGGCCTGAGCAACGTCTCGGTCTTTGCCTTGGGGATCATGCCTTACATCTCGGCCTCAATCATCATGCAGCTCTTGCAGGTGGTCAGTCCGGCCATCAAGCGTCTGGCCAAAGAAGAGGGCCAGGCCGGTCGCAAGAAGCTCACCCAATACACCCGTTATCTGACGGTACTGATCACCATGGTGCAGGGTTTCGGGATAATTTCCCTGCTCATCGGCATGACCAGCCCCACCGGCCAGCCCATTGTGCCGGACGCCAGCTGGACCTTCCGGATTGTGACCATCCTGACGCTGACTGCGGGCACCATTCTGATTATGTGGCTGGGCGAGCAGATTACCGAACGCGGCATCGGCAACGGCATTTCCCTGATCATTTTCTCGGGGATTGTCGCGGCCATTCCGGGCGGGATTATCCGCACTGTTCAGCTGATCGGCGCCGGGGAAATGAGCATTTTCTTCTTCATCGTCCTGGCGGTGGTGATGGCGGCTGTGCTTGCGGGTATCGTGTTTATGGAACGCGGCCAGCGCCGGATTCCCATTCACTATGCCAAGCGGCTGATGGGCCGGAAAATGGTGGGCGGCCAGACCACTCACCTGCCACTCAAGGTGAACACGGCTGGGGTTATTCCGCCGATTTTCGCCTCGAGCTTGCTGATGTTCCCGGCCACCATCGCGCCCATGATCAAGACGGACTGGATGCAGAACTTCAGCACGATGTTCAACAATCAGTCCATACTCTATAACGTGATTTATGTGGCTCTGATCGTCTTCTTCTGCTTCTTCTATACGGCCATTGTTTTTGATCCCAAAGACATCGCCGAGAACTTGAAGAACCAGGGCGGTTTTATTCCGGGCATCCGCCCCGGCGGCAAAACCAGAGAATATATCGACAGAGTGCTTACCCGGATTACCCTGTGGGGGTCCATTTATATTTCCGTTGTCTGCGTGCTGCCCATGCTCATGATCGCCCAATTCAACGTGCCGTTTTATTTCGGCGGCACCAGCCTGCTCATTCTGGTGGGCGTGGCCATGGACTTCATGGGTAAAATAGAGTCTTATCTCATCTCCCGCCAGTATGAAGGCTTGATGAACAAGACCAGGCTGCGGGGACGCTATTAGTTTTTGAGCGGCCCGCGCGCGGGGGTATCCTGCGGTAACGGCACCGACAAGGTAGAGCTGGTGAAAAAAGTTCGCGGCATATTTATTAAGAACGAGCGGGAGATAGAACACCTGCGTGAGGCCAACCGGATCGTATCGCGTATCCATGACGCCTTTGCCGCTGAAATCAGGCCCGGCCTGACCACCATGCATTTTGAAGAAATCGCCCAGCGCATGTGCCGGGAATATGATGTCAAGCCTGCTTTCCAGGGCTACCACGGTTTTCCGTATGCCCTGTGCGCCTCGGTTAATAACGAGGTGGTGCACGGTTTCCCCAACGACAAGCGGGTGCTTGAAGAAGGCGACATTGTTTCTTTTGATATGGGCGTAATTTATGAAGGTTTTTACGGCGACGCGGCTCGGACGCTGGCCGTGGGCAAGATAGACCCGGAAGCGCAGCGCCTGATTGAGGTCACCCGGGAATCGCTCATGAAGGGTATTGCCGAGGCCAATGTGGGCGCTTATTTGAGCGATGTTTCCGCAGCCGTGCAGCGGCATGTGGAATCAGCCGGGTTCGGAGTGGTCAAGCGGTTTGTGGGGCACGGTGTTGGCCGGGCTTTGCACGAAAAGCCCGAAGTGCCGAACTTCGTGATTCCGGGCTGGAGCGGCCCGGAGCTTATCCCCGGCATGGTGCTGGCCATTGAGCCCATGGTAACCATGGGCTCGGCTGAAGTGGAGATTTTGGAAGACGATTGGACTGCGGTAACGCGGGACGGCTCCCTGGCCGCGCACTGGGAACATTCCATTGCCATAATGCCGGGCGGCCCCATGATTTTGAGTTTGTCCGAGTAAAGCTCGGATCTGCGGCCAGAGTAAATCGGTCGCCATAACTTGACGCGATTGGGGAAAAGTGATAATTGCCCCTGTTCCGTTTCGACGTGTATTTATAATGGAGTTAAGCCATGAAAGTCAGGCCCTCAGTGAAAAGACTCTGCCCCAAGTGCAAGATTGTGCGCCGGCGGGGCGTGTTACGTGTGATTTGTGAGAATCCCCGGCATAAGCAGCGCCAGGGTTAAGCAGGAGAATAATTGTGGCTAGAATTGCAGGTATTGATTTGCCTCATGGTAAGCGGGCCGATGTGGCTCTGACTTATATTTACGGCATCGGACGCGCCACTGCGCTGAAGATTCTTGACGCCACCAAGGTGGACTGGACGCGTAGCATTGACGAGCTCACCGCTGATGAAGTTAACGAAATCCGTAAGGAAATCGAACAGAATCACAAGGTGGAAGGCGACCTCCGCCGTGAGATCTCCATGTCCATCAAGCGGCTTATGGACATTGGCTGCTATCGCGGCCTGCGCCATAGAAAGGGCCTGCCCGTGCGCGGTCAGAGCACCCACACCAACGCGCGGACCCGTAAAGGGCCCAAGCGCGGCACCGTGGCCAAGAAGCGGACCGCTTAACAGATGTTTACCGCCGGGGGAATGCCTTTCCGGTGGATGGTTACAAGCACATTAATCAGTATAACGCGAAGTTATAGAGAGTGACGTATGGCAGCAGCAAGACCCAAGCGTAGTGGGAAAAAACGCGAGAAACTAAACGTGCCCGTGGGCCTCGTGCACATTCAGGCAACGTTTAACAACACCATAATTACCTTTACCGACACCCGTGGCAACACGGTGTCTTGGGGTAGTGCCGGTTCCAGCGGTTTTAAGGGCTCGCGCA
>CAZNBK010000082.1:0-9504 GCA_964571105.1 uncultured Desulfovibrionaceae bacterium | reverse complement strand
GGCGGGCAGCGCAGGGCGTCCATGGCCATTTCCAGGCGTGAATCCAGGTCCCAAGCGCCTTTGGCTTCCATTTGCTCCTGCACCTCACCCTGCCGGGCGATCAGGGCGTCCATTTCTTCCGGCTCCATGGGTTCGGCGAATTTGGCGTTGATTTCTTCAAATTCTTTGAGCAGGGCCACGGTATCAGCCACGCTTTCTTCAACCACCTCGCGCACGGTGCGGGTTTCATTGACCAACGGCTCCTGTTCCAGATAGCCGATGGTAAAGCCGGGCGCGCAGACGGTTTCGCCTTCAAATTGAGTATCCACGCCGGCCAGAATTTTCAGCAGCGAGCTTTTGCCCGTGCCGTTCAGGCCGAGCACGCCGATTTTAGCGCCATAGAAATAGGACAGGGAAATATCTTTGAGCACGGTGCGCTGGCCGTGCTGTTTGCTCACCCGGATCATCGAATAGATAATCTTATCCGGTTCATTACTCATAAGTACACCTCCAGATGCCGGGCAAATTACCTCAATAAGCAGGTCAGGTCCAGCAAAGGCCGTGAAAACGGCGCTTTGGGCGGGGCACTGCGCGTAAACGCGGCAATGCCAATGGGTTTTGCCGTGAAGGCTTGGGGCAAAACGCGTCCTTGCTTATTCGGGCAGAGGGGGCAGGAGTAAGAAAAATCGGTTTTTTTGAGAATATGTCTAGACTTTTTATAAAGATTTAATTATGTCCAGAATAGTAGAGGCGCTTCGGTAATGTAGAAATGACGCGCCCTACGAGGTTGCATGGCCGCTAGGCCCTGAAAAGTAAGGATTGCAAGCAGGCAGGCTTGCCGTCTTGGAGCATTTTGGCGCGGCGCAAAATCCCGACGGATTTTGCAGCGTCTGCTTTTCAGGTAGCCGCTAATTGTTTTGTTTGCTTTTGTCTGCCGCAAACCCCCTTGATACAGGAGGCTAATATGGAACAGTTGCGTAAATGGACCGGTCTGCGAAAGGTCGCCGTGCTGCTGCTTGCTGCGGTGAGCATTCTCAGCCTGGCCCCCCGGGTGGACGCCGCCTTTGTCTCTAACTACGATATGCTGTCCCAGCAAATCAATGAAAGCGACCCGGATATGGATACCATCCAGCAAACTCTGGAAAACAAGATGGTTACAGAACGCCTGGAAGCACTGGGCTACAGCAAGGAAGAAATTTCCGAGCGCCTGGCCATGCTGACCCCGGAAGAACGTCACGACCTGGCCACGCGCATTGACGCGCTGAACAGCGGGCAAGGCGCCTGGGCCTGGGTTATCGGCATTCTGGTGGTTGTGCTGCTGGTCCTGCTGATCCTTCACTTTACCGATAAGCGTGTGGTTATTCAGTAAGCCGGGCAAGGGGGCGTTTGTGACACGTAGACTGCGTGATGTCGCGGCAGGCCTGCTGGCCTGTGCGCTGTGGCTGTTTGCCTGCATCTATCTTACCGGCTGCGCGTCGTTGACCTCGGGCACGGTTAACCCGGCGGATGTGCCGCATGAGCGCAACGTCATTGCCGGGGTGCCGTTTTACGCCCAGGAAGATTACCAGTGCGGCCCGGCCTGTCTGGCCGGGGTGCTTAACTTCCTCGGCGAGCAGACCACATCTGAGCTGATAGCTGAAAAAGTGTTTCGGGAAAGCGTGCGCGGCACCACCACCCTGGATATGGCCTTATACCCGCGGACTTTGGGTTATGAAACCCGCTGGTACAGCGGGAGCATGCGCGACTTGATCGGCGCTGTGGACCAGGGGCAGCCGCGCATTGTCTTTGTGGATTACGGCATCGGCCCGGTGAGCGCCTTCCACTTTATGGTGGTAGTGGGCTATTCGCCGCAGGGGGCCATAGTCAATTCCGGCGGCGATGAGCACAAGGTGATTGCCTGGGCCTCGTTTATGGGGCCTTGGGAGCGCACCGGGCACTGGACATTGCAGGTAATGCCTAAACATTAGAGCATTTTAACAGTGAAATTATACGATTGATAAAATGCTTTTATAAATGCAGCACGCGGGGGCGGGGCACAAGGGAGTCGATTATGATTTATCTGGATAAAATGCAGCAACGCGATGCTGTCCGGCAGGGATTGTTTCTTCTGGCCGTGGTTGTGTGTATGGCCTTGCTGTCCGGTTGCGCCATGCCCCGGATCGGTTTTTATGAAGACCCGTTGTCTTCCGACGAACATATCAGCCTGGGCATTACCTATGAGCACAACGAGCAGTATGATCTGGCCGAGAAAGAATACAAAGAGGCCATAGTTGATACGCCGCTGGCGCATTTTTACCTGGGTAACCTTTATTTCGGGCAGGAGCGCCTGGACATGGCCGAGCGGGAATACCGCATGGCCTTGCGTAAGGTAAGAGAAGAACAGGCTGGACCCATTTACAATAACCTGGCCTGGCTGCTGCACACCCAGGGTAAAAACTCCGATGAAGCTGAAAACCTGGCCCGCAAAGCCGTGGAACTGGCTACTCCGCAGCAGCAGCCCACTTTTGAAAACACCTTGAACTCAATTGTGGCGGCGCGGAGACAGGGTAAGGGCTAGAGCCTTTGGCAGGCGTTAATTGCTGTAAATTAAGTGCAACAGCGTCCGCAGGATTGACATCGGGCGGCTTTGCCGACCGTTAAGCAACATCGCGAGCGCAAAATGTTTTAACAAGAGGGGGGCGCATGAACACAGGCCGGAGTTATTGCCTGGGGGCGGCAGCATGTCTGTTGCTGATTCTGGCCGGAGTTGCGCGCGCCGAACTCGGTGAAGCCTTTATACCCTTAACCAACGGCCCGGTACCTCCATTCCAGGGGGCTGTGCTGGAGTCTGACGGGCAGAACTATCTGGTGCACTACCCGGTTTTGAGCGTGGGCGCGGTGGACCGGGTAATCAAGGACTGGGCGCTGGGCGCGGTGGCTGACGCCCCGCCGCAGGCCGTGGAGCCAACCGACGGTGGAGATAGTTATACGGTCTACGAGATGCAGGCCCGTTATTCGCTGTCGGCTTCCACGCCCCGCTATTTTTCCGTGGTCTTTTTTACCACCCAGGCCATCATGGAGCGGCGGGAGAATTTAATTTACACGCTGAATTTTGATCTGCAAACCCGCAAATTGCTGGACATCAGCGCCATATTTGAAGATCTCGAGCAAGCCTTGCCGCTGCTGCCTCCCTTGATCATTAAAGCCGCCGACCGGACATTGAACGCAAACCACCAGCCGGTTGAGCTGCCGTATTATGTTACGGAGTACAATACTTTTCCCGATGAGTTTTCCCGGTTCCTGACCGTGGCTTTTTGTCCGGAAGGGCTCAACGTCTATTTGTCGGCCACGGATATGGTGCTGCTGACCAAGGATGATCTGATTGCCGCCGGGGCTGCGCCTAAATTTTGGACAATACCCGGGCGTCGGGCAGAATAAAAATCCGGCAATAAGCCGGTTGCAGAAATTCTCACCCCCCGGGCCGGGGGGCAGGAAAGAGTGGTTGCAAGAGGGGAAGCTCAAGGACGCTTGGGCTTCCCCTCTTGCAATTATGTTTATGGGCCGGGGGGCGATTGGTTGAAGCTGGACAGGAACGTGTCGATGGTGCTGTCGCCCTTGGTTTCGGGGGCCGGGGGCAGCGGGCCGGGTTCCACATCATAGCCGGTAATTTGCTGCCCGTAAGGATTGAGCTTGGTGCCGATGGACGGTACATGCCCCATTGTCGCCAGATCCAGAGGGTTGGCCAGAAGGGACCTGACCTCCGGGGACAGGGGAATGGTAACCGAACTCATGGCCAGCACTTCATTGTTGGGGGTATGGATGAGCTTGAGGTTCACCCTGACGGAACGGTTGGTGGCGATGTATGTGCCGACCATGACCGCAGAACTTTCCACACTGGTATTGGCCAGATATTCCGGATCGCGGGTCAGCAGCAGCTCGCCGTTGGTTTCGTCGAAAAACAGGCTCGCGCCTTTGCGGATTTCCTGGACCCGGTAACCTTCAGCCACAAAGCAATACGCAAGTTCTTCGGCCAATTGCAGGCCAAGCCCGCTGCTTTCGTTGAGGTTGCGCAGGTTGGCCGGTGTGGTGACGATGATGCTCACCTGTCCGGGCACGCGCCCAAGCTGTTCTTGCAGCTCAAGGGCCAGGTGTGCGGCTGCTGTGGGAACAGCCTGGGCCTGCGCGTTCAGGGGAGCAGCCAGGGCAATCAACAGCAGGGCGGTGGCCCCCAAATATTTCATCAAGCAATTATGCGGTTTCATAGCTCACCTTTCAGCGTTGCATTTTGATCATGTAATCCACAGCGGCCAGGTCTTGCGAAATAGCCTCATGCAGGGCGGGGTCTGTGGTTGCGGCCAGGGCCATGAGGTAATAGTCGCGCGCCAGCTCGTACCGCCCCGCCGCAGAGTAATACTTGCCCTGCTTATAGTTGTTCAGCGATTCGTCGGAATAATTCACCGCCGCAACCGACCTGCCGTCCGGGCCCTTGCTGCTGTCAAACAACGAGCAGCCCGGCGTCAGCATAATTAGGCAGAGCAGTGTGATGATCAGTATTTTTGAACCAAGCATGCGCGGCATGGTTTTCTCCTTATAACTTTTACGCTCGGCAGAGATGCTCGTTTTTAAAATGTCCTAGAGCATTTTAACATTGAAATTATATATTGATAAAATGCTCTGGTGCCGCAAAGCGGCACCCGCGCGCGGTCAAGCAGCGCGTGCCTTTCGCAAAATCGTCTTAGATTTTGCGCATTTATAAAGGGAATGTGTTTTTGCCTTTTGGCTCCAATGACAACAGTTGGTCTTTGAGTTTTGTAACATTTCAACGTTGAACTGCTCTAGTGAACGTCATAGCCCATATCGATTGCCGAGTTCGACTGCTGGCCGGGTTTGGTTTCAGATAAAGAGCGAATCCCCATGCTTCCCGATTCCAGGGGAGGGCCGCTGCGGGCCAGCATGCGGCGGGTTACTCCGGTAATGGGCATGACCATCTGCGCGGTGCGCAGCACCATGCCGTCCGCAGCGCGCAGCAGGCGGGCATTTAAAAACAGGCTGTATTTGTCCTGGTAATAAGTGCCCACGACCACCACCGCCGCATTTTGAGGAATTGTCAGCGTGCCGGTGATTCTGTCCAGGAAAAATTCCCCTTCACCGGCGCGCATGGTGATGTCGGTGGCTATCCGGTATTCCCGGATGGGAAAACCGCGCATGGTGAACTCGTGAAACATCTGTTCGGAAATATAACGACCGAAGGAGGAGGTGGAGTCAAAATCGTCCTGGTGCACGAAGGAGGTGGGCAAGGCCACTGTGCCGTGCAGCCCGGAATTGTTGATGTTGGAAATCAGCTGTTCGCAAAGTTCGCGAATTTGCAGTTTAAGCTCGCGGGCCTCAATGTAATTGGGATCGGGCTCGGGGCGGGCTTTGTCGGCGGGAATCCAGACCATGCCGCCGCTGCTGTCCGGCACCAGTACGCCCATGTCTTGCTGAACCGCCTTGTATACCGGCACGGTTTGCCCGTCCACGGTAAGAGTGCCGTAGTCTTCAACAGCCAGCGGCGCACCGGAGGCCACGGGCAGCTGCAATTGAACTGTGCCGTCCGGCGGGTCCTGGGGCAGAGGGTCATGCAGTGCAGATTCGCTGAATTGCGGTTTTGCGCCGCAGGCAGTGAGCGCGGCCACAGCCGCCGCCATAATAAAAATAAGTATATGTGGCCGCATGAGGGTCGCTCCTGATCAAGTCTGTGTGCCCGGTTTTTCAGCCGGAGTCCTATAACAATTAATGCTCGGCAAAGGTTTTTACGGCAAAGTGTTTGCCTGGGCCTTTGTCGCGGGCAGGATTTACTCCCGCCCTGGCACAATCTCAATGTGAAAATGCTCTAATAGTCATATCGGTCCGGGGAGTAATTGCTTAAACCCCGGACAGTTGCCTGACACGAATATAGCAAGAAGCATACCATGAAATGGAGGAAAGAATTGCAGCCTGCGTTTTGTTTTGCTGCGGGCGGCGAGCATTGGCCCGGCTGGCGGCTATTTTGAAAAAAAGACTCAGGGTGCAGACTGAATTTTGGCAAGCCCCCGCAGCCGGGTATACAGCAGGCTCAGCGCGAAACCCGCGCAAGCGGTCAGGATGATGGTGGCCCCCGAGTGCAGGTCGAACCAGGTGGCCAGCAGCAGCCCGAATACGGTAAAAGAGAGGCTTAGCAAGGCGGCCCGGCACATCATGCCTGCCAGGGTGCGCGAGTGGCGCATGGCAATGGCCGGGGGGATGGTAAACAGGGCCATGACCAGCAGCATGCCCACCACCCGGATGAGCATGACCACGGTTATGGCCGACATGGCCACCAGCAGCGCTTGCAGGGTGTTTACGGCCAAACCTCGGCTCTGGGCAAATTCCCGGTCAAAAGACAGGGCCAGCAAGCTTTGATAGGCCAAGGCGGTAACAATGATAATCAAGGCATCCAGCCCGGCCATGAGCCAGAGGTCGGCGCTGGAAACCGCCATAATGCTTCCGAATAAATAGCTCATGAACTCGCCCTTGTAGCCGGGTGAAAGGTCGATGAGCAAAATGCCGAAAGCCATGCCCACGGCCCAGAGCACGCCGATGGCCGTGTCCGGCGGAAGGCCCGGCTTGCCGCGCACATTCAGGGCCAGATAAGCCATGAGCAGGGAGGCCGCCAAAGTAAACAGCAAGGTGGTGGGCAGCACGGGCAGGCTGAAGAAAAAGGCCAGGCCGATGCCGCCGTAAGCCGCATGGGCCACCCCGCCGGATAAAAAGACCAGGCGGTTCACCGAGGTAAGCGTGCCCACCAGGCCGCAGGCCAGGCTGGCCAACAACGCGGCCAACAGCGCATAATGCATGAACTTCATGCCCAGGATATGGAGAAAAAATTCCAGGGTCATGCCTTGGGCTCCGTTGTCGGTAAAGCCGGTTCCAGGGCGGCTGCGCTGCCCATGCCGGAGGTTACCGCACCCAGGTAACGGTTAAAAGCGCAGTCGTGATTGTGCGGGCCGTATAGGGCTTCCATTTGCTTGGGGGAGAGTGTGTTGCCGGTTGAGGCCGTGATGACGCCGTTATTGACTATGGCGATGTCGGTGAGCGGTTCCGCTGCCAGCGAGAGGTCGTGGCTGACCATGAGCACGGTTTTGGGTCCGGCCAGACCGGCCAGAAAATCATAGAAGCAGAATTTACCCTGCGGGTCGATATTGGCCGTGGGCTCGTCCAGCAATAAAATTTCCGGGTTTGCGGCCAAAGCCCGGGCAACCAGCAGGCGCTGCTTTTGCCCGCCGGACAGCGCCGCCACCGGGCGGTCTTCAAAGCCGGACAGCCCCACCTGATTCAAGGCATGCCTGGCCAGGCCGCGTTGCTCGGCACTATGGGTCCAATGCCGACCGAACAGGCGCGGAGTTTTATTCAGACGGCCCATTAATGCCGCTTCCAGCACGGATACGGGCAAGGTAAAATTGGCGCTGCACTGCTGGGGCACATACCCGATCCGATGGCAGGCTTTGGCCGGAAGCTCCCCGAAAATGCGGATATCCCCGGAAGCAGGCTTGAGCACACCCAACAGTAATTTGATAAGTGTGGTTTTTCCGCCGCCGTTGGGACCGAGCACGGCCATGAATGCGCCCGGACGCACATGCAGATTGGCGCTGCGCAGCACCGGCTCGCCTTCGTAGGCAAAGCTTGCGTTGTTAACGGAGATGGCTTCCTGCATATTTTGTTTCACCTGCGGGCTATTCTTTTTCGTCATAAAACCCTTCGGGAACCTCCGGGGGATTAGACAAAATATCGGCCAGGGTCAGCAGGTTATCCGGCCAGGCCATGGTCAGGGTGCTGATGGCCACCACGCGGGCCTGCAACTCTTCGGCCAGGGTCCGGACCAGGGAAGTGGCGAACTGTTGTTCCAGCAGAATGGTGCGCACGCGGCGCTCTTTGGCCGCATCGATGATTTTGGCGAATAATTGGGGCGAAGGCTCATAACCGTGCATTTCCACGGCAATTTGGGTAAGATTGTAATCGCGCGCAAAATAGGCCCAGGAGGGGTGGAAGGTTAAAAATGCCCGTTGGTCCGCAGGCAGGGAGGCGAATTTTTCCCGAATGGTGGCGTCAAGCTGGTCAACATTGGCGATAAATTGCCGGTAATTGGCCTGAAAGGCGTCTGCCTGCTCCGGGAGCAGCAGGATCAGTTCTTCCAGGGTCGCCTGGGCCAGCAACTTCATGTTGGCCGGAGACAGCCAGATATGCGGGTCAGGTCTGCCGTCGTCATCGTGCTCGCTTACTGTCTCCTCAAAAGGCTCGTCGGCTTCTTCGTCTTCCAGATCATGCACGCCGCCCATGGCCGTAGCGTTGGCCGGCGGTTCGGAAGGCGGATCAATGCGGATGTGAATTTCATCGGGCGGGGGCAGAAACTCAACTTCGCGGCTGATGTCCACGATTTTCATGTTCGGCGCGGAGCTGGACAGCCTGGGCAGCAGGACCTCTTCAAAAGGCTGCCCCGAGGCCAGATAAACATCGGCTTCGCCGATAATGCCCATTTGAATGGCTGTGGGCTCAAAGGTGTGCGGATCAGACCCGGCGGGAATGACCACGGACACGCGCACTTGATCCCCGGCCAGGGCCGAAACCATATATTTGAGCGGGGCAATGCCCACCACAATGGATGGGGTGGGAGCCGCCAGGGCTGTATTGGCGGTGATTGCCAGCAGCAGGCAGAGAGCGGCCAGGCCGCCGCTTGCAGATGTAAAAAAGCTATAAACCGGATTGCTCAATCGCTCAAATTTCATTATCACCCTCACAGTGCTTTAGCATCAAAAGGCTTTTAACCCGCGCGCAAATGAAGTAGTAAGCATTGTTGGGGCCTAAAGGCAAGGCCGAAAGGTGAAAAGATGCAGATTTCCCGCCGCAGGACCAGAAGCGTCCGTATCGGAAACGTGCGCATTGGGGGCGATGCCCCCATTGTGGTACAAAGCATGACCAATACCGATACCCGTGATGCAACGGCAACCCTGGAGCAAATCAGGCGTTTGGCCGAAGTCGGCTGTGAGCTGGCCAGGCTGGCAGTGCCGGACATGGAAGCCGCGCTGGCTATCAAGGCCATCAGGGCCGCTTCTCCGTTGCCGCTGATCGCCGACATTCATTTTGACGCCCGTCTGGCGGTGGCCGCCCTGGATAATGGCGTGGACGCCCTGCGCATTAACCCCGGCAACATCGGCGGAGCAGCGGCTGTGGATAATGTGGTGGCCGCTGCCAAGGCGCACGGAGCCGTAATCCGGGTGGGCGTTAACGGCGGTTCGCTGGAAAAAGATCTGCTGGCCAAATACGGCGGCCCCACCCCCGCTGCCCTGGTGGAATCCGCCCTCGGGCATGTGCGGCTTTTGGAAGAGCGCAATTTTAACGACATCAAAATTTCTCTCAAGTCCTCGGATGTCAGAGATACGGTTGCCGCGTATTCGCTTTTGTCCGAGGTTTGCGATTACCCGCTGCACATCGGAATTACCGAAGCCGGCACCTTGCTGCGCGGTGCAGTCAAATCCGCCGTGGGCCTGGGCA
>CAZNBK010000081.1:0-9598 GCA_964571105.1 uncultured Desulfovibrionaceae bacterium | reverse complement strand
AAGGCCAACTTGGCCGTGGATAAATCGGGAGAAATCAGCCAGTACATCCCATGCATTAGGCAATTTCCCCTCAATCACATTGCGCAGCATAACCGGCATATCTTTGCCGCCGCATGAGAAAGCTTGCATTGTATACGGGTCAATAACAAAATTGCCATCCGCAAAAGGTCGCCAATTTATTTGTTCCCAACGATCTTTCCATGTGCTCCATCCCCAGCAGTGAAAACGTGGGGTAAAGTAGGCTTCCCAAGGATAGTCAGCAGGAAAGTTCATTGCGTCTGGGTCAGGCCCCCAGGCGGCGATGTTGAACACGGATTTTTCGTGTTCGTATTTTACAAGTCCCTCATTAAGGAACTTTAAGGTATATGGTGAAGCTAGTACATCATCTTCAAATACAATGACAGAATCATGTCGCTGCAAAACCCAGTTAACGCCAGTAACGATGGAGGAGGTGACGCCTTGGTTCACCGACTGCTCAAAGATTTTAACAGATGCAAAGCCAGTCGCTTTTTTGCAAGTTTGCCGAACTGCCTGCACGCCCTGCTCATCAATAAATGAACGGGCTCCATCACAAAAAATATACAGTTCAGACTCAGCGGCCAAAGCATTTGCTGACAGCGCGGCAAGCGTTAGCCGGGTATGCTCGGGACGGTTAAAGGCAAAAAAGGCTATTGGAGCGGGCATACTGTCCTCATATTGTTAAATTTAGAGACAAATCCACATAGCCAATATCTGCTTTCAATGTGAAAATGCTTATTCATGCGTGAACGAGTTTACCACTTTTCGTGCTTACTTACTTGAATCCCACCAACGGGCAAGGGGCGAGATGCCCTTTGTGACAGAACATGTTCACAACCAGGCAAAAACAGGGACGTGGTCCAGCAAAAGGCATTAACAGGACCGAATCCGCTGAAGGAAACTTCAAAAAATCCTTGTTGTTGTAAAAAAAATCCAGCATCCTTCCACCAATCTGAATTGTCCAGAATGATAACTCCATTGGGGTTGAGAAACTCTAGTGCCTTTTCTGTGCACTTGGCTCGCCATTGCCCGTCTACGATAATAATGTCATAATGCTCTCCCGGTTCGGCTATCGAATCAATATATGAACTTTCGTTCGCGCGGAGAAAAATGCCCTGCATGTCTGCGGAACGGGATTTCATGTAGTCGTGCCAATCGGGGTTATCCTCAACGCTCCATATTTTTGCACCCTTGCGAGCCCAATAAAGCGACGAATGACCACTGCTGTATTCAAAGATTTTTAGACCGGAAACGTCCAGCGTGTTAAAATATTCAGTGGCAGGGAAAGTATACCAAGGAATCGGGCTACCGTCAGGGGCGATAGGTTTTCCGGATACCATCGTATTATACAGATTTTGCTGGTGTAGCAGAATATGCAAAGTGGGGCGCAAGTATTCCGGGATATCGGAGGAATGGCTGCATACATTCTTTATCTCTTGCTCCATTTTACTTTTCCGTCGCACCACAACGTCAAACAGGCCTAAAAAGGTGTTAATTTTCCCGACGATATTCATTCTTGCCCCTTAACTTGTTTGCGTATCGACAAAAAAATCCGTATTAACAGTTCTAAAAGACAGCTTGTACGCTTTAGAGGTCATAAATTCACGAAGCGGCAAAAGTCCTTGCTCACCTTTCAGGTCGTGGTTCTCCAGCAAGACAACCTTGGGACGATATTTATTCCAATCGTTAGACCGCGCAACTTCCAGGTCAGAGTTTTCCACATCAATACTGAGGAAATCAATGTGTGCTCCCTGTATCATGTTTTTATCAAGAATGATACTCAGAGGAGTTTTTTGTATATCTTTGATTTCAACAATATGGTAGTGTGGATTATCTCTGCATATTTTATCTGCATAGTCTTTATCAAATGTATTTAAGGCTGGTTCATTAAAAATATAAAACGGCAAAACCTCATCGTTTCCCACTGCACACTCGATATTGCAGTCTTCGGGTCGAATAGAATCAAAAATATGTTTACACCCGGGCATTGCATCTATGTTTATCCCTCGCCATCCGCGTAAGTAGAAGATAAAGGTGTTGGAAAACCTTGTTGGGTGGTGTGCGCCAACATCTACATACATCCCATGTTGCTGCCCTTGAAAAAATCTATGCAGGATTAGGTCCTCGCCTTCCTGCGAGTAACTCAAGTAACAGGGAGGATATTGAGAGGCTATTTCTATTTTGAATTCCATTATATAATCCTTGTAAACGATACTGCTTGTGTTTCAAGATCCACCAGCCCAAAGGTGGTGACACGTGATGGTTTTTGGGAAAGAGGTAAAATAACAGTTATTACTGAAAGGTCACTTACTCCGCAAATTCGTTTCATGGACTCCAACTCTTCATAACCTGATGTTTCACGATGTTTATATATGTCAAAATCAATGCTGCTGCAACCGGTGCTGAGCGTATACTCCCCGCAGGCTATACCCAGCTTCACTTCAAAGAGTGTGTGTACGGTTAGGGGAGCCTGTTGTGTATCAATCAGTTCCGAATCCATTAGATGGGTACCTTTGCAAAAAACAGGAACTCCGGTACTATCCCAAATAGTGATATCAGCAGATACCAAGCCAAACGGTTTGTCCAAACGTAATTTTGTATATAGCCGCATTTTTTGCCCCTGCATAAACGTAGTGCAGGGGATGTCATTTTTATTCGTTATGCAGTAGCTTTCAAACATCGCACCGGGAATTCCGGTAACACTTGAGGGGGGGATGGGAGTAAAAAAATCGTGCAGATGCGGCCACGGCAAATCGTCCCTCTGGGTATCCCTTTCGCTCCGCCAATTGATGCTGCGTCCAGCGGCGTTCAGTTTTTCTTTTTCCCCGGCGCTTATTCCCTGCTCCATAAAATAATAGCGGAGCATGGCCTCTTGCGGATCCCCGTTGTAGGCCTGTTCGCCTTTTTCCAGCAAAATGGCCTTGTCGCAAAACTCTAGCACATCCCCTGACGAATGCGTTACCAGGAGGACGGCCATCCCGCGTTCCCGCATCTCGCGAAGCCGGTTGTAGCATTTTTGTCTGAAGAAAATATCCCCCACGGCAAGTGCTTCGTCCACGATGAGGATATTTGGATTGCCCGCGATGGCAATGGCAAAGGCCAGGCGTATGAACATGCCGGAGGAATAGTATTTGACCGGCTGATCTATATAGTTTCCGATATCGGCGAATTCAACAATGCTCGGTTCCAGGGCGGAAATCTCCTCGCCAGAAAGGCCCGCAAGAGCCCCTGCGATGGCAATGTTTTCCCGTCCCGTAAATTCCGGGTTGAACCCGCTGCCTAGTTCCAGAATGGCGCTTACCCGACCGCGGATCGTATACGAACCTTCAGTGGCCGGGATGATACCCGCTAAAATTTGCAGAGCGGTACTCTTTCCCGTTCCGTTCTTACCGATAATTGCCACAGCTTCGCCTGGGTAAAGATCGAAGGTCAAGCCGGACAAAACTTTTAGCGGCGTAGCTCCGGTACTGGCGGGATTCATGAAGGCTCCCATGACCCGACGAAAGTTCGAAGAATAAAGCCAGTAGGTTTTTCCCAGATCTCTGACGCTCACAACAGGCTCGTTCATTACATCACATCCGCAAAGGTCGGCCGCATGCGTTGAAAAAAACAGTAGCCTGCGGCGGCAAAAACGCAGGCTGCAATCATCCAGAGATACTGTGTGCCCATGTCAGGCATGTGGCCCCAAAGGGCAATGCTGCGCAACCCCTCCACCATATGGGTTAATGGATTCATTTTCAAAATAAATATGAATTTGTTCGGCACAAAAGATATCGGGTAAAAAACAGGGGTCGCAAACAAAAGTATCTGCGCGATGACAGCCATGAAATGTTGCAGATCCCGGATAAAAACACCAAGCGCCCCCAGAAGCCAGCCTACACCCAACACCCAGATGCATGCCTCCAGAAGAATGAATGGAAGGAACAGTACCGTGGGGTGGATCTGCCCCAACACCGCGGCTGCTGCCAAAAGCAGCAACAAGTTGATCCCCAAAGTGAACAACGATACAATCAGGTTCACACATGGCAAGAGCGGCAGGGGGAAAATAACCTTTTTGACATAATTCGGAACGGAGATGACCAAACCTGGCCCCAGAGTCAGAGCTTCTGCTGCGAATTGATAGAGTATTTGGCCGCTGAAAAGAATGAGCCAAAAGGGATACTCGTCAGTTACTTCCGTGATGCCGGCCTGTGCCCACTTCATTTGGATCACTACGGAAAAAACAAAGCTGTATACCGCGAGCATGCCCAGAGTGTATGCCAGCGGTAGAAAGGGCCCCAAGAGGCTCCCCTTGTAACGCGCCGCATATTGCCGGCGGCTAAGAATCCAGATTAACCATGCGTTAGCGCGCAAAGATTTCCAGATAGATTTCAGGCAATTATTGAGCATAGCACAAAAACCATTGATACGTTATATCGAGACCATCCCTCAAGGGTGTTTTCGCGATACACCCCAATTGTGCCATCTTGTCCACACTCAGCAAATTTTGCGGCGTGCCGCCGCGCTTGCTCGGATCTGCGGTGATCTTTCCTTTGTAACCGACAACTTCAGCCAACATGTCTGCCAGGTCGCGGATAGTCATATCCACACCGCTGCCATTATTTAGTTGACCGACCTGATGGTGGGGGCACTGGTAAAGATGGTCAATGCGTGCAGTATTGTATGAAGAGGCCCGTCGTTTGATCCCGTGAACCTCATATCCTTTTTCCAGAAAAAATTCTGTCAGATATGCATCGTCCTGTCCGGTTATGCTTGTAATTAAATCCTTTTTCATGCGATGGCGAACCTAGTTATGAAAATTATGGCAGCCTTCAGGTTGCCAAGATAAAAGATGCTGATTGTGGATACAGGGGGTGATTGGAAACAACCGCCATTAAATTTCGTGCTGAGAGCATACTCAATGATCAAGCCGATAATATGCTACTCATTTTCAAGGTAAAAGACAAGTTTTAATAGCGCAAACCGCATCCGCCGTTTGGGGTAATGGCTAAGCCGGGGTCAGCGGGAATGCTTGTACGGACATTATTTTGCTCAGCTTTTTTGCACGGATGTATGTGCTTGCTCCAGGTTCGCAGACTCCAATCTACTTAGGCAGCGTTATCGTAAGGCGTCTTTTATCTTCCGTTTCAATTTTTCAGAAAATCTAGTCAATTCGATCTCTTCGGTTAAAGTCATTGCCAATCGAGTGGACAGCCACCAAAAGGTGGCTGTATTATATATTTTGGACGAAGGTAAAATTGGAATTCATAAATTGCGCTAATGTGTGCTTCCAACTATGCCTTTTAAAAATCGCCTATGCCAATCCATACGCGGGTTTTTCTGGGTTATAGCCATTGCGGTTGCCTGTGGCGTCAAGTGTGTTTTCCTGCATAGTTTGGCGTGGGCACTGCTTTATTTCGTGCTGCCAGGGCCATTTGATCGCGTCATACGCAAAAATGTCCTAGCAGCCGACAGCGATGCTACTTGAAGGTTTTTACGCAGCCAAGAGAGGCAGGTTTTGGCCGTGTCACAGATGGTTAAAAACCATGACAGTACCGGTGGTATCAATTATAATAATCTGATATCCTGCGTTTTAGAGTTTAATAAAACATAAAATTTCTACCGGGCAATCCAATGCCCAAAACAAAAGGACTCAACCCGGCGTAACCCAGTCGCCTGGAGAAACAATGCAGCGTGCGGAGGAAAGCAGGGGCCTGAATTTGGAACAGATTGGCGGCTTTTCACAGGCCTGGCCTGCCTGCCAAATTCAGCTGATCCGCAGGAATTTTTCTAAGTAGTTCGTGAACATAGTAAAGGTGAATGTGAAAATTTTGCCGTTCCATCAGAATTGGTTGAGCAGGCTGTGGTGGCCATACTTACAGAACCAGGCTCCCGAAAGGTCAGAGCGGTGACATGGTCTAACTTCGCTCCCCATACAGAGATAAAAGCTGCTCTGTTGCTCGGGGGAGAAATATAAGTACTGTTATTTATGGTGTAATTCTGCTCATGCTTAAAAAGCCGGACTTTTCAATCATCATTCCTGCCTATAACTACGCGCATTTTCTGCCCGTGACCCTTGCCAGCGTCCTTGCGCAGCAAATCGAGCCTGAAGATTTGGAAATAGTCATCGTTGATGATGGTTCTACAGATGATACCCGGAAGGTGGTAAAAACTTTCGCACACCCCTCAATCAAATACATATACCAGAAGAACGCCGGACATTCTGCGGCCAGAAATACCGGACTCCAGCATGCCAATGGTGCATATGTAGTTTTTTTAGATGCGGACGACCTTTTAGCCCCCGGATATTTGGATAGCCAGCGCACCTGGCTGAAACAAAACCCCGGCACGGATATCGCCGTTTCTCTCAACGAGCGTATCTTTACGCTATACCCACATAAATATTTTTTCAGCCTCGGCCCCTGGCGCATGCGTAAACAGCATCTTGAATTGCATCTTTTCTATCTGAACATTTCGCCGCCAAGCGCCTTCTGCATCAGGAGGGCCTGTCTACCGGACGCGATACGTTTTGATTCGTCACTGCCTGCCTGTGAAGACTACGATTTCTGGCTCCAATGCCTGATGTCCGGAGTATCTTTTGGTTGCAATCAAAACGCCATGGTACTTTACCGTATTCACCCCGGCAGCGTCTCACGTAACTTGCAGCAATTGATTGCCTGCGACTACATAATACTTAAGCGTATAGACGATTGGCTGAAAAAAACAACAGATGCACAGGACGTCGGGTTGCTTTATGGGCGACATCTGGCTCATTTATGCGCCAATCTTTACATAATCAGCAAAGGGGTGGTTTATAACCCGGAAACGGCCAAGCTCTGCGCCAGGGAAATGCTTCCGTCCATTGCCGGAAATGCTTTGTCCCGTGATGCTCCCGATCCTGCAGACAGTCCATTCGCGTGGGATATCTCACACTATGTGAAGGAGGTAAGCAAATTTGCCAGAGTTTTGAGCGGAAAATCCACCAGAAAGCTGCTGGGCGAAACCACATTTGACTTAATAGCAAGCCTTCCGAAGCTTTTGCAAGCTCACCAGGCCAAGTCTATAGCGGGTGGTAGTATATTTGTAGAACAGAAAAAAAGTGGGTTTATCCCTCTCGGAAAAATGGCGAAAAACATAGACTCCTTCAACTGCATTAATAGAACAACAACTGACTCCGACAGCGGCCTTTTACGCAACCTTTGGCTGACCGCCCGCTATGTTCTAAAAATTATCCGGTTGAAGGTTAATTTGGCCGTAAGATCGCGGAATCTGTTCGGGTAAATGGCATTACTGTCCCATGGCTGATTTTATTCGTTCAACAATACGAAGTCCGTAATTGCCGAAAAAAAAGCCTATCGCATATAGGATAAACCCTTTTGCCATAAAATGCAGATACCAGAAGGTGTATAGCCGCTTGGGAGCATAGCGCTTCAAGATGCGCGTTACTTCGTGTCTTAATAGTAGCGCTGACCTGGGATTTGCGGAAATGCCACCCCCACCCATTGATATCATAATCTCTGGGATATCTACGGCCACCGTGTTCGGGGTCCAAACCCGGCAAATAAGATCGTAATCTCCCGCCACCTTGAAGAAAACATCAAATTGCTCCTCGATGAAAATATCCCGGTTATGAAAGAGAGCCGTGTGTGGAAACATCTGTCCGCGGTGCAGGTTATCATAAATCCGCGCGGTGTCTGGCTGTAGCGGCTTGAAGAAATTTCCATCGAGTTTCATTTTTTTTAAGCAACACAGCGCGAACTGTGTACGATCCGGGGCATTGTGCAAAGCCACAGTCGCTTTTTCCAGAAAGTCGGGTGATTCGATAAAGTCATCCGCGCCTAGAAAGATTATCCAGGTGCCACGGGCATGTTTTAGGGCCTTGTTCCATGCATCGTAGATCCCAGTATCTGGTACGCTTCTTAGCTGCAGGTGCGGTAGGCGCGTGCGGAATCCTTCCGCGACTTGCACCGTTCCATCAGTTGAACCACCATCTTGAATGATCACTTCAAAATCTCTGCAAATTTGACCAGCAAGAGACCCCAGCAGGCGCGGCATGGCGGATGCCGCGTTGTATGTTGCAGTGATAATCGTAAAGTGAGGCGTCATGTGAGATTACTGGATTAAAAAGTGGAAACTGCTGTGTATTACAAAACATTCATTTGATCGCAATTGGCAGTCCATCGTCAAGGTTAGACCGTTCCATCGCTTTTCGTAAAGTCGTTCTGTAGGATTGTCAACCGAAGCAATTTTCATTTATGTTTGCCAATCTTGACAATTGTTATTATTTCATTTTTAATGCTCATAATGGGTAAGGGGCAGGCGAGTATAAGAAAACATTAGGGATTCAATTAAAGTGTGTCGTGAAACATAAACGATTCGCAACACTTCCCTTTAATAATAGGCACTTGGCAACGCGTTCGGAAAGCGGCAGCTCTATTTTGAGTTTCCCGGTCAGTACGGAATTGGAGGTAAGCATTTAAGCATTTTGAATATGACCGGACGCAGTTAAACCTTAGATGATTAGACCGCAAAAGCGTTTTGACAGTGACCCGCAAGGGTGTTTTCTTTATATACGGCAAATGCATTTTTTGTCGCAAGGAGTGCGACGCCCGCGGGAGTTTTGGTTTATATAACATAAGATGTTAGAAAAGAAATATGCATACACTCGCTTTGGTATTGTGTGCAACAGTATGTGCTGTATTGGTGGTAACTGTTTGCTTATGCTTACGGTGGGCCCGGTGGTGGAGGCGTGTTCCTGATTTGGATAGTTGCCAGACTAATTCCCATTAAGATCTTCCCACATAGTTTCTGGAAAAATAAAGGGTTTTTTCAAAGAAAACTGACGAAAATCCATCCGAGCTGACAAAAAAGAACTGACCACTGCAGTAGCCTTCGATTCAGTACAGGATTTTGGCTCTTCTCAAGATTCTTCAGGGCGTTTATATTCCAGGAGAGCGACTTTTATGTATACAAGTAAACGCTACGAAAAAAACTGAGAAGTAGTTACAGAAATGGACTTTACCGACATGCTGTGAAATCCGTCCGTTGCTTAATTTTGTGGAGGTTCCATGCTTGTATAACGCATGGGATTCTTGCGAATTCCTCAGTTATTTTTGTCTCGTATCCTTCATTAAAAGGTGCTTTTCACAACTGGAAGATACGGTCAGGCGCACATTTGAGTTTGATGCCGCTGATTACGAAAAAGGGCTTGATGTTCGAGAATGCCAGTGCATTTACGCGGGTTCACCAGTTCGTTTTGGCGGCGAGCATTTCGATTGCGTAAATGCTGGAATTTCTTGCACTTCTGCTTTGCCAGAGTGGTGCATCGTTGGTAGTGAGGAAGCCGTTTTCAGGACTATTTGCAGTATACCTTAGCGCTTGCGTGCCATATTTTTAGCTGCCGGCTTGGGATGACATCATGGAAAGCGAACGGACTTTTCGCGTTTTGCACAAACAATAAAATGCACAATTTTTTGGGTTAAGAAATACCCCCCTATAAAACCTTATTCCTCATCTGAGGCAATCCATCAATGAAACACGTTGTAACATTGCTGTCCGGCTAAGGGGTAACAAAAAAGTCCAAAATCTCAGCAGTATGTGG
>CAZNBK010000080.1:0-9672 GCA_964571105.1 uncultured Desulfovibrionaceae bacterium | reverse complement strand
GTCCGGCCCAGAACATCAGCCACTCCACAGCCCAAAAAACGCCCTTGGCCGCGACGCCGTTCAAGATTTACCGCCAGGCCGGGTATGCCACGGCGTTCATTTACCCCGGCAATATGATGTGGCGGAATATGGCCAATTATTTGCCTTTACAAGGGGCAGACCGGCTTTATGACCAAAATGACCTGATCAAGCTTTACCCGGAAGCAGAAAAAGAAAAAACCGCCTGGGGCGTGCCCGATGAATATGTTTACCGGCTGGTGGAAAAGTTGCTGCAGGAAACGGACGTGCCGCTGTTTATCGGCATTTTGACCGCCACCAACCACCCGCCCTACCGTGTTCCGGAATCTTATGCACCGGGACCCGTGGCGCTGACCGCAGAAGTGGAGGCCCATTCCCTGGATGGCGGTATTGAGCAGCAATATATTTTGGAGACTTTCCAGTATGCTTCCAATGCCCTGGGTGATTTTCTGAGCAGGCTGAAGAGCACTGCCGACGGGGCGCGCACGTTGGTGGCGGCCACCGGAGATCATCAAATGCGGCGGCTCAAGGTCGTTGACCCGGCGGAAATGGCCCTGAATATCGGCGTGCCGTTTTATCTCTACGTTCCTGATCAGATTCTGCAGCACACTGCTTGGCGCTACGAACACAGCCGTCCCGGTTCGCACAAGGATATCCTGCCCACCCTGTATCATTTCAGCCTCTCCGACGCCGAATATCTGGCTTTGGGCGGTCGCAGCCTCCTGCTCGAGCAGGACGACCCGGTCAGGGCTTTCGGCTATAACGAACGGGGCTGGCTGAGCGCAGAGGGCATGTGTTTCAAAGATACGGAAAGTGTATGGCATCCATTTGCCGGAGAGGTGGCTGCCTATACACAAGGCGGCAGCTATGGCACATCCGGGCTGCTGCTCATTTCTGAGCATGCCCGGGAATATGCCGGGGAACATGCCCGGGAGCACCCGCAGACCAACGCGGGCTGGCTGGAAAGGATGCGCGCCTACCCCGGTTTGCTGGACTGGCAAATCAACGCCAGGGTGAGCGGGCAGCGCTTTGACATCTTGCCCTTGGAGGAATGAAGTATATGCGCAAATATCTGAACAATTGGCTGCCGGTGTTGCTTCTGGGCTTTGTTTTCATACTGCCCGGCCCGGTAAAAGCCGAAGATGCGGCACGGCAGACGGCCTCTCTCCTCGACAGTCTGAAAAACCAAGGCGCCCTGCGCGTGGGCACTGCCGCCATTGCCCCCCTGGCCATGCTCGATAAAGACGGTCGCTGGATCGGCCTGGAAGTGGATGTGGCCGGTCGCCTGGCCGCAGATCTCGGAGTGGAGCTGCAACTTTTCCCGGTTCCCGCGCCGCAACTTATTCCCGGACTGTTGAATAACGAATATGATCTGATTATCAGCGGCTTGAACATCACCCCGGAGCGGGCCAGGCTGGTAACCTTTACCCTGCCCTATTACAACACGGAACTGCGCCTGGTAGCCTCCAAACAGGCCGGGACCGGCAAGGGCCTGGACGCATTTAATTCTCCGCAAACGGCCATCGGGATGCTGAACGGGCATACCGGGCACCTGGCTGCGGCAGATTATTTGCCTGCGGCGCAACATGTCTACTTCGACCGCGAAGAGGATTTACTGGCCGCCCTGCTGGCTGGAAAAATTCCTGCCGCCGTGGTCTCGGACCAGCAACTCCGCTTTAATGTGGCCTTCCATACCAACAAACTATACCTGCCTGCGGAGCGTCGGCTTACCGGGCGACCAGTGGCCATTGCCCTGCGCAATGACGATCAGAAAACCCTGAATTTCCTCAATGCCTGGGTCAGCATTATCCTGGCGGAAAACTGGATTCAGGAACGGCGGGCCTTTTGGTATGAGCAATCTTCCTGGATGAAAGATTTGCCGCATGGAACTTTTCCATAGGCTGCACGCTTACGCGGAAATCTTGAAAAAGCAAGATGGATTCTTCACTTAATCAGATGACTGGGAAAGCTTTCCCGTAATCAATTATCCACCCGTTCCGCTTTGATAATAATCACCGGCTCCAGGGGCACGCTCTGCCGCGTGGCCACCCCGGCAATTTTGTTAACCACATCCTGCCCGGAAATTACCTTGCCGAACACGGCATAACCCCAGCCTTCCTCGGTTTTGGCCTTGTAGTTCAAACCCCGGTTATCCACCAGGTTGATATAAAACTGCGAAGTAGCCGAATGCGGGTCGGGAGTGCGGGCCATGGCCACGGTATAACGGTCGTTTTTAAGGCCGTTGTCCGCTTCATTGACAATGGGCGCTCTGGTGTCCTTTTCCTTAAGATCCGGCGTCAGGCCGCCGCCCTGAATGACAAAACCGGGCACAATGCGGTGAAAAACAGTGCCGTCATAAAAGCCTTCGTCAACATACTCCAGAAAATTGGCCACGCTCTTGGGCGCTTTGACGCTGTCCAGCTCCATGACAATCTCGCCCAGGCTGGTTTCAAGTTTTACTTTAACCAAAAACTGGGCCTCGGCCCGGCTGGACATGAACAGACCAAGACCCGCCAGAACCACGGCCAGAACAAGATATTTCAAAATAAACTTACTTTTCATATTTATCTCCTGCGACTTGATTTTTAATCTGCCGTCCGCCCAACTCAGCCGAACAGCAATGATTTTAAAAGCCGTCTCATAATCAACTTGAAACTTGATTATGCACCAGCTGGTCCAAATAGCATCCTTGCCGACAAATGCAAAGCCCTGCCGCAAAATCCGGCCCGCTTTGCACCACGCTTTACACCGCCATGATCACGCCGCCGCATTGAACATTGCCCTGCACCGTTAAAATGCTTAATGGTATAAGAAGATATTTCGAATCCTATTTTTTAATAACCGCAACGCAAAGGAGCCTTACATGCAGGAAAACACCGCAACAGTTACATTTGGCGGCCAGGCGCTTCCCTTAAAAGGCAACCCGGTCAAGGTGGGCGACAAAGCCCCCGACTTCACTGTTTTGTCCAATGATCTGGAGCCGCGCTCGCTTAAAGACTATGCGGGCAAAATTATTCTGATCTCTGCCGTGCCCTCGCTGGACACCGGGGTTTGCGATTTGCAAACCAGGCGGTTTAACTCCGAGGTGGCCTCCTTGTCCGACGATGTGATTATCTTGACCATTTCCTGCGACCTTCCTTTTGCCCAGAGCCGCTGGTGCGGCGCTGCCGGGGTTAAATCCCTGGAAACCCTGTCCGATCACAAAGATTTAAGCTTCGGCCTCAATTACGGCCTGGTTATTGAACCGCTACGTCTGCTGGCCCGGGCGGTAATCGTCATTGATAAACAGGGCGGCATTGCTTACCGGGAACTGGTCCCGGAAGTGGGCGACGAGGTCAATTTTGAGGCCGCCCTCACTGCTGTTCGCAGCCTGATGAAGCCCTAAGAAAATACGCCCGGCATCGGGCAGGACGCGGCTTAAGGTTACGGTTGCACGATAATTTGAGCGCAAAACACGATTTTCGCCCCTGCCAAGTATTGACAGGAGCCGTGAAGTCATCCAAAGTACTTTTCTTCACAAACGATATGTGGGGTTAAGCGGCAGGTTGCGTGGAGCAGTGCCCGTTGACTTTGCTGCCTCCGGATTTGCATTGAAAGGCCGCGTTTTCCTTATACCAAGAGCGCGGCCACACCAAAGATCAAGGGAGATGACTTTATGAAGAGATTATGTCTCGCTCTGCTTACCGTGTTGCTGGCTGTCGGCATTGCCCATGCCGAAACTACCCTGACCATCGCCCATGACGCCACCTGGCCGCCCATGGAATTCATCGATAAAGACACCAAGCAGGTCATCGGTTATTCCGTTGACTATATTGATGCCGTGGCCGCCGAGGCAGGTTTTAAAGTCGTGCACAAAAACGTGGCCTGGGACGGCATTTTTGCAGGCCTGGAAAACGAAAATTACGATGTGATCGCCTCTTCGGTAACCATTACCGAAGAACGGGCCAAGCAATATGACTTTTCTCTTCCCTATTACGAAGTGCGCCAGGCCGTGGTCATGAACAAAGAATCCACCGCCGCCAGCACTGACGACCTCAAAGGCAAGACCCTGGGCGGCCAGTTGGGCACTACCGGTTATTTTGCCATCAAAAACATTGAAAACACCACGGCCAAATCCTATGACGAAATCGGCCTGGCCATGGAAGACCTGTTCAACGGTCGCATTGACGGCGTGGTTTGCGACGACCCCGTGGCCGTGCAGTATGCCTTGATGCAGGAAGAATACAAAGCCAAGCTGAAAGTCGCCTTTATTATCCCGGCTGAAATTCCTGAAGAATATGGTTTCGCCATTCGCAAAGGCAACCAGGAAGTGCTGGACCTGGTCAACACGGGCATCCAGGCCGTGAAAGACAAGGGCATTGAAAAACAGTTGCAGGAAAAGTGGTTTACAGCCGACTAGGCTTGAGCTAACCGATCGACCAAAAGCCGGACAGAGCAGATTTAAAGCCTGCCCTGTCCGGCGTCTTCCAATAAAAAGCCATAAAGACGAATCGGGCCATGCAAGAACAAACACCCACCCGCATTGAGATCACCGACGGCGCCAGCATACCTGACCCGCGCGACAAGCGCCTGGTCACGGCCTGGTCTTTATCATTTTTCGGCGCCCTGCTTGTACTTCTCTGCCTGTGCCTGTTCAAGCCCGATCCATACTACCGCATTCTGGTATTTTTGCCCGACGGCATTCTGATCACCTTTCAGGTCACCATCTGTTCCATTCTGCTCTCCCTGCCCCTGGGCCTGCTCACCGGGCTGGGTAAAATTTCCCGCAACCGGATAATCAACCTGATTTCCTCCACCTATGTCGAAGTGGTGCGCGGCCTGCCCCTGCTGGTGCAGCTCTTTTACATCTATTTCGCACTGGGGCGTTTTCTCAAGGTTCCGGACATCGTCGCGGCCATCATCGCCATGAGTATTTGCTACGGCGCATATATGGGCGAGGTTTTCCGCGCCGGTATCGAATCCATCGACAAAGGACAGATGGAAGCGGCCCGCTCGCTGGGGTTCAACCGGATGCAGACCATGTTTCTGGTTATCCTGCCCCAGGCCTGGCGCATTATTCTGCCGCCGGTGGGCAATGAATTTATCGCCATGCTCAAAGACACCTCGCTGGTGTCCATCCTGGCCGTTACCGACGTGCTGCGCCGCGGACGCGAATTTGCAGCCGAAACGTTCATGTACTTTGAAACCTACACCATGATTGCCCTGATCTATTTGCTGATCACCCTGCTTCTGTCCAGGGGCGTATCCATCATGGAAAAGAAATTAAATTATTATGCCGACCAGTAAAAACCAGCCCATCACGCCCGAAGAACAGGAAAACACTCTGGATACGGCGGCAGAAGACGCATTTGACGCCATGCCCGACGACGGCATGCTGGATTTGCCGCTGTCCTTTACCGCCAGCGAGCCGATCATTCGCATGGAAGGCGTATACAAGTTTTTCGGTGATTTGCTGGCCCTGAACAATGTTGACCTGAGCGTCATGCCCGGCGAAAAAGTAGTCATTATCGGGCCGTCCGGTTCCGGAAAAAGCACGCTGCTGCGCTCCATCAACCGCCTGGAAACCATTGATAAAGGCGCTGTCTTTGTTGAAGGCCGGGATATTTACGCGCCGGAAAACGACATCAACCTGATCCGGCAGGACCTGGGCATGGTTTTCCAGGGCTTTAACCTGTTTCCGCACAAGACCGTTCTGGACAATCTGACCATGGCCCCCATGCGCCTGCGCAAAGTGCCGCGCGAACAAGCCGAAGCCCGCGCCCTGGAGCTTTTGCGCAAGGTGGATATTGTGGACAAGGCCAAAGCCTATCCGAACAATTTGTCCGGCGGCCAAAAACAGCGGGTGGCCATTGCCCGCGCTCTGGCCATGACCCCGAAAATCATGCTTTTTGACGAGCCGACTTCCGCACTCGACCCGGAAATGGTGGGCGAGGTGCTTGAGGTTATGACCACCCTGGCCCGGGAAGGCATGACCATGGTCTGCGTAACTCACGAAATGGGGTTTGCCCGCGAAGTGGCCGACCGCATCATTTTCATGGACGAAGGCCAGATTCTGGAACAGGGCACGCCCGAACATTTCTTCACCGCGCCCGAGCATCCTCGGCTGCAACGCTTCCTGAGCCAAATTCTTTAGACCTAGCTCACCTGATTTACACCAGGCACGCTTTTCCCTTGGTATAATTTATGCTTTCTCCTGCTGGGGAGGCAGATTATTCCCAGGAGGGAAATTATGCGTATTGGTGAAACGCTTAATACACAAGACGCTCATCTGACTTTTCTGAAATACCAAAAGCAACAGGAAGAAAAACTTACTGCTTCCCCTATAAGCTGGGGTGAAGATAAGGTCAGCTTTTCTGCCGAAGCGCAAAGCAAGGCGCAGGCTACTACGGAGAATCGAGAAGATTCCGACGATGAAGCCCTCAACGCCGCAGATCAATTCAAATCTTATCTGGACAAGACCAAGGGCAAAACTACCGGCGGCAGTGATCCTGAGGCCCAAATCAAGGCCTTGCAGGAAAAACTGGTCGCTCTGCAGGCCCAAATGAGCAAGACCGCCGCAGACGACACCATGCCGAGCGAAGCAAAAGAATCCAAAATAAGCAGCATCAACGCGCAGATTAACAGCATTCTTTCACAAATAGCCGAATTGCAATCCGAGCTAGCGGCCATGCCCGGCGCAGAAGAGGCCTAGGCTTCCACAGCAAATTTATCGGAGCAGCATATATGCATATCAATGAAACTCTGGCTTTTCTGCAACAACAGGAAGTGTACGCGGTCAATAACCGCCAAGCAAAAGATGATAAAGATTCATCTTCCTTGGGCATTCCCGGCACTTGGGGAGAAGATAAAGTATCTTTTTCCGCTGAAGCGCTTGCCCGGGCGGAAAAAATGCAGAACGGCAACGGCGGGGAAAACAGCAGCGAGCTTCAGCCTGAAGAGTTCTTTCAGGCGTTTATGGACAAGACCAAGGGCAGAACCCCTTCCCAGGCGTCCGATGAAGCCAGGCTTAAGACTTTGGAAAAAGAACTGGCCAACCTGCAAAACCAGCTGGCGCAAATTACAGCCGATGACAGCCTGAACGACTCCGCCAAAGAAGCCAAAGCCAGCGCAATAAACACCAAAATTACCGCGATTATGGAAGAGATCTCCAAGTTGGATCCCAGGTCGGGCAATGAAGACCCCTCTGCGCCGGAACCGGCCCTAGAAGCTTAAAACGGCTATTTTTTCAGGAGAAAGCCATGCGCATATCAGACAATCAAGCCCTTTCGCAGGTCAACCCCATTGACGGCGTCAACGCCTATCAACACCAGAAAGAATTCAGCAACCATGCAACCCCGGTCAGCTGGGGTGAAGACATGGTAAATATTTCCCAGGAAGCGCAGGATAAAGCTGCGGCTGCAAAAGAAGCCGCCGAATCTGAAACCGGGATCAAAAGCGCACAGGAAGAAAAGGAAGAAGAAACCAAAGCCGGTTTCTCTGAATACATGAACAAGGCCAAGGGTAAAACGCCCGCGCCCTATTCTCCCGAAGAACAAATTAAAGCCTTAAAGGAAAAACTGGTCACTTTGCAGAGTCAGATGAGCAAGCTGGCCACAGACACTTCCATGCCGGAAAGCACCAAACAATCAAGAATATCTGAAATTAACGGCCAGATTAATGACGTCATGAGCCTGATCTCCAAACTGGAAATGCAAAAAAGAGAGCTTGAACAGCAGGAAACGGCTGCGACAACCGCCGGAGGCGGCGGTTTTCACATTGGATAACCGCCGGAATTAATCGCCCAAGGTCGTGCTGAACGGGATGACAATGCTGAACTTGATATCGTGCTCGTCCTGGAAGGCGTTCTGATACGGCCACCAGCTGTTGAAACCGCTCATATTGTCATACCAGGTGTAGTGAAGCTTTACCGAAGCGCCCTCCATATACCCATCCTGGAAGGTATAGCCCAAATCCAGCCCTACGGCCTGCTCCTTTAAATGCCCGCTCACCCCGTAAGCCCGACCGTCCCAGCCGAGCGCATAACTGACCCCGGCATCCCAGCCCGGGGCGATAATATCCGACAAATCCCTGGCCACAGCCACAAACACGGCCTTTTCGTTGTCATGATCCCAGTCTGAACGGTTGTCCCACCAGGGTTCATAAGCGCCGTTGGAGCTGCCGTAGCGGCTGGTCAACCGATAGGCAAAGTAGCCCACGTTGTTCTCATTGTTGGCCGGGGCACGGGTATATAAAAACTCGAGCCGGTAACGCCAGGCTTCATAATTATAGTGCGCGGCCAGGAACTGATGCAGGGCCAGGCCGTCGAAATTGTCGTTGGGGCCGGAGGAGGCGCTGTCGCCCATGAGGTACGTTTGCGCGGTCAGATACAGGCTTTGTTTGCCGCCGTCCCAGTCGGTGTTGTATTTCAGCTTAACATGCGCATTTTTGAGATAGTTTTCGGATTCGCCGTAGGCAACCTCGGCATTGAAAGCATCGCTGAATTTATACCGCGCCCCCAGCGACCAGAGATAATCTACCTTGGTTTCACGGTCATTTTTGCGGAACTGAAACGTGTCCTTATACCAGGGCGCTTTATACTCATCGGCCCAGGCCCCGGCCAGGGACAGATCGCCGATGTCCACCCCCATTTCCGCGCCCCGATAAGTGCCGGGCAAGAAGGACCAGTTTACCCCCATCACCCCCGGGCCCGAAGGCTGGTAATAGCCCAATCGGGCCCAGGCCGGACCGGCCTTGATTTTTATATTGGCTTTATAGACAGAGGCCCCGTTGTTGGCCCGATCGCCCGCCTTGGCGTCCCAGGCTTTGCTGCTCCAGGGGTTGCCCCAGGGGAAAAAGTTCATTTCATGGTCAGGCGCACCCTGGTTATAAAAATCCACCACCCCGAAAGCGCCCACGTCTATGCCGATAACTCCGCCCAGATAGCCGGAATTGAACTCCGCAGCGGCCTGTACGGTGCTGTGATTGAGGTTGGTGTGGTAGCTGTCGTCCCGGAGGTCTTTGCGCTCACGATAGCGCTGAAAGTAATATAGGGCGCCGCTCAAGGTGGCATCGCGCCAGAAGGGGTTGCGCTCTGTCTCCAGAGCGGCATTGCGCCCCGGCTCTTCCGGCGGGTGCACTTCAGGAGACAGCTCGCTTTTCCATTCCTCGGCAGCAACAGCCAACGGCAAAACCGTGAGGTTTCCGGTCACAAGTACTGCGATTAGCGCCAGCCGCCAAAGCCTGTTGCCCCAAAAAAATCTGCCGAGCATATTATTGACCGGGTCGTTGGTTTTTGTCAGCGGAAGTTTCACTGTTTTTTTCTTTGTCCTGGCTGTCTTCCCGCTGTGAAGACGCCTGGATAGATTCGGGGGATTCGCCGTTTTGCAGACGCTTGAGAAAGGCGTCGCGGCAGTCATAGCTGCAGAAAAAATAGCGTTTGTCGCCCTCGCGCACAGTAATGGAATTATCCATGTCCACAAAGGTGCCGCAAACCGGATCGCGGGCCATTTCCCCTGCGCCATAGCGGCGGGCGTCGTCATCATTCCGTTGTTCCAGCTTGGCTTTAATGTCATTGCGGAACATGCGGTAAATAATGTACCCGGCTAGGGCAACCAATAGCCATCTCAACATGCGGCTCTCCTGCAATAAATTTAACTGCCCGCCTGATTCACAACC
>CAZNBK010000079.1:0-9674 GCA_964571105.1 uncultured Desulfovibrionaceae bacterium | reverse complement strand
CTTTCCGTTCGGTCTGGGCATTGCTGACCGCCTTGTCGGTATCCATTGTCGTCGGGCCCCGGTTCATTGCCTGGCTCAGGGAAGTCAAATGCGGGCAATATATTCTCGAAGAAGTGACGGCCCATGAAAACAAGGCCGGCACCCCGACCATGGGCGGACTGCTCATGGGTTTTTCTTTGTTCGTTGCCGTGCTGCTCTGGGGCAACCTCGCCAATCCCTATGTCCTGCTTTGCCTGCTGGTTTTTGCCGGGTTTGGCGGGGTCGGTTTTTGGGACGATTATACCAAGCTCAGAGGCCGGAAGAACAAGGGGATTTCCGCCAAAACAAAGCTCCTGGCGCAATGCGGCGTCAGCCTGCTGGCCATGGTTCTGCTCTTTCAGCTCCCGGCTTATTCCACGCAACTGGCCATCCCCTTCTTGAAAGAAATCGCCCCGGACCTGGGTTATTTTTATATCCCCTTTGCCATGATCGTCATGGTCGGCGCGTCCAACGGCGTCAATTTATCCGACGGCCTGGACGGCCTGGCCACCGGGCTGGTGGTTATTGTGGCCGTCTGTTTCAGCGTGTTCATGTACGTGGCCGGTAACATCCAATTTGCCAATTATCTGCTCATCCCGCATGTGCCGGGAGTGGGCGAGGTTACGGTGTTCTGCGCGGCTTTGGTTGGCGCGGGGCTTGGCTTTTTGTGGTTCAACGCCCACCCGGCCCAGGTATTTATGGGCGATGTCGGTTCGCTGAGCCTGGGCGGCAGCCTCGGTTTCCTGGCTGTACTCTGCAAACAGGAACTGCTTTTGGTGGTGGTGGGCGGTCTGTTTGTGGTGGAAACCCTCTCGGTCATCCTGCAAGTGGGTTATTTTAAATTCAGCGGAGGCAAGCGCATTTTTCGCATGGCCCCGTTACATCATCATTTTGAGCTGAAAGGCGTGCCCGAATCCAAAATAATTATTCGTTTCTGGATTCTGGCCATTCTGCTCGGCCTGGCCGCTTTGTCGGTCTTGAAAATCAGGTAGGTGCTGCAATGACTCCGGCTTGTCTTGATCCCATCGCTCTCGTTCCCGGCCAACCGGTCGTGGTGGTGGGCGCTGCGCGCTCGGGGCTGGCCGCGGCGCGGCTGCTCAGCCGGATGGGCATGCCGGTGCGCCTGGTGGATCTCAAACCGTTTTCCGAAGCCGTGCAAGCGGAAGCTGCGACGCTTGGCTGGGAGTTGGTCAGCGGGCCGCACAGCGTAGAACAGTTTGCCGGAGCCCAGGCCGTTATCCCCAGCCCGGGCGTGCCCCTGCCCCCGATATTTGCCTGTTTGAACGCCAGGCAGCAGGAGCGGGTTATGGGCGAGCTGGAGCTGGCCTTTGGGCAACTACACCACGAGCCCATTCTGGCCGTGACCGGTACCAGCGGTAAAACAACCACGGTCAGCCTGGCTGCGGCCATGCTGGAGGCAGCGGGCAGAAAGGTGTTTCTGGGCGGCAATATCGGCACGCCTTTGTCCGAATATATCCTGGGGCAGTTGCAAGGCGAGACCAAAGCCGATGTGCTGGTTCTGGAAGTGTCCAGCTTCCAGTTGCAAACCTGCCGCTCTTTCAGGCCCAATGTGGCTGTTTTTCTGAATATTTCCGAAAACCATCTGGATCAGCACGCGGATATGGCCGAATACCAGGATGCCAAGTTCAGGCTGTTCATGTGCCAGGAAGGGCAGGATATCGCCATTCTGTCCAAAAACATGGAAAACCTGGCGCATACGTATTTAATGCCCGAGCGGGTAGAGTATTTCAGTCCCCAGGGGCGCTTTCCGCGCACCCGTTTGCTGGGCGAACACAACCAGGCCAACCTTGAGGCTGCCTGGCAGGCCTGCGCGCATTTCGGGGTTACTTTTGAGCAGGCTGCGGCTGCGGCCGCCGAATTTGCGCCTTTGCCCCATCGCCTGGAAGTGGTGGCGGAAAAAAATAATGTGCTTCTGGTCAACGACTCCAAATCCACCACCGTGGATTCTTTGCGCGTGGCCCTCAAAGCCGTGGACCGACCGGTGTTGCTCCTGGCGGGCGGGGTGTTTAAAGGCGGCGACCTGAAGGCGCTGCTTCCCCTGATCCGGGAAAAAGTTCGCGAAGTGGCCCTGTTTGGGGCAAACCGCGAGGTTTTCAGTCAGGCCTGGCAGGGAGAAGTGGAGTTATCCTGGTTTCCGGACATGGGCGGCGCCGTGCGCAAGCTTTGGGACTCGGCCCAGCCGGGCGATGTGATTTTGCTCTCCCCGGCCACGGCCAGTTTTGATTTATACAAGAATTATAAGGCCAGAGGCGATGATTTTTGCCGCCTTGCCGGGGAATTATCATGAGTGCGCAGAAACAATCCACTGCCGGTCCGGGGCTGGGAAACATGGACCACATCCTGACCATTCTGGTGGTCATGCTGCTCTGCCTGGGGCTGACCATGGTGCTTTCAGCCAGTAGCGTCATGCCGGGCTTGAGCGATAAATATTATTTTTTCAAACGGCAGCTGATATTTACCGTGGCCGGTTGTCTGATCATGGTCGGCGCAGCGTTCTTGCCCCGCCGTGTTCTTTATTCGTTGCCTTATCCACTGTTGCTGGTCACGCTGGGGCTGTTGGTGGTTACGCTGCTCTTCGGGCGGGAAATCAACGGGGCAACCCGCTGGCTCAATCTCGGCTTTGTGAGCATTCAACCCCTGGAGCTGGCCAAGCTCTCCCTGGTCATGTATCTGGCATATTTTCTGGCCACCAAGCAGCACATGGTCGGCTCATTCCGCAACGGCATTATTCCGCCGTTTGCGGTAACCGGCATTTTAGCGCTGCTGTTGCTGCTTCAGCCGGACTTCGGCGGCCCGGTATCCCTGGCGGTTATTCTGTTTCTCATGTGCCTGGTGGGCGGTTCCCGGCTTATTTATCTGCTCATGTCCGCGCTGCTGACCGGCGGGCTGGCCTGCCTGCTGATTTTGTATTCGCCCTATCGCTACCAGCGCCTGACCTCATTTTTGGATCCTTTCCAGGACCCGCAAAATACCGGGTATCAGCTGGTGCAATCTTTCCTGGCCCTTGGCTCGGGCGGGTTGTCCGGTGTGGGCCTGGGCGCCAGCAAACAAAAACTGTCATTCCTGCCGGAAATGCACACCGACTTCATTGTTTCCATTATGGGCGAGGAGCTTGGGTTTATCGGCCTGACCGTGTTGTTCATCCTTATGGGCATGCTGGTCTGGCGGGGTTTTCTCATTGCCTACCGCCAGGAAGATTTGCGCGACCGGCTGTTGGCTTTCGGGCTGATTTTGACCATTGCCCTCGGGGCCATGCTCAATTTGGCCGTAATCATGGGCGTGGTGCCCACCAAGGGCGTGGCCATGCCTTTTTTGAGCTACGGCGGCAGCAGTCTGGTCTGTACTTTGGCGGCCATGGGTTTGTTGCTCAATTTTTCCCGCACAGCGGTGCGTCGGGGTGAAAGATGACAGTTCAAAACCCGCGTATAATTTTGACCACCGGCGGCACCGGGGGGCATGTTTTCCCCGCCTTGGCCGTGGCCGAGGAAATAAAGCGCACTTGCCCGGAGGCGCAAATTCTGTTCATGGGCGGCCAGTACGGAAAGGAAGCCATCTGGGTCAACAAGGCCGGGCTGGAATTTGTGGGCTTGAGTGTGCGCGGTATGGTCGGGCGGGGCTTGAAAGCCGTGGGCGCAGGCTTCAATATGCTTTGCGCGGTGTTTCAGGCCCGGAAAATTATCCGCGAGTTCAAGCCGGATGTGGTAGCGGGTTTTGGCGGTTACGCCGCTTTTGCCGGGGTAATGGCGGCGAAATTGTGCGGCTGCCCCACGCTGATTCACGAGCAAAACGCCATTCCCGGCGTGACCAATAAGCTACTGGGCAAAGTAGTGGACAAGGTTTGCCTGTCCATGTCTGAAGCGGCCACGTATTTTCCGGCCGCTAAAATTGTGGAAACCGGCAACCCGGTGCGCACCGGCATTGCCGTGCCGCCCGACGGTCGGAACTACGAGCGCGATTCCCGCCATCTGCTGGTGGTGGGAGGCAGCCAGGGCGCTCGCGCCCTTAACGATGCGGTGAGCAAGGCCCTGCCTGCCTTGAAGGCTGCCGGGGTGGAAATTTGGCACCAAACCGGCGAGCGCGACAGTGAAATGGTTGAAAAGGCTTATGCCGACGCAGGCTATGCCCAGGCCAAAGTGGAGCCGTTTATTACCGACATGCCCGCAGCATACGCCTGGGCCGACCTGGGCTTAATGCGCTCCGGGGCCAGTTCCGTGGCCGAACTGGCGGTGGCTGCGCTGCCGTCAATTCTTATTCCCTTTCCCTTTGCCACGCACAATCACCAGGTCTTTAACGCCCGGCATCTGTCCGAGGCCGGGGCGGCCATTCTGGTGGAGCAAAAGGATCTGCCCGCTGTGGACCTTGGGGAGATGATTGTCGGATTACTGCAAGACCCGGCCAGGCTGCGGGAGATGGCCGCAAAAAATCAGGCGTTGGGGCAGTCGGCAGCCGCAGTCAATGTCTTTGCCGCAATCCGCGCGCTGGCGCCGCAGGCAAAGTGGGAGCAGGGCGCTTAGGGCCTGCGAAAGCCTGCCCGGCAAATGCCCGGGCGGCTTGAAACGAAGCACAAGGAAACAATTATGCAGGATAAAATTAAAAATATTCACATGGTGGGCATCGGCGGCGCGGGCATGAGCGGCATTGCCGAAGTGCTGCTCAACATGGGTTATGAGGTGTCCGGCTCGGATGTTTCCGACAGTCCGGTGGTTCGCCGCCTGCGCAGCCTGGGCGCGGAGGTTTTCATCGGGCACGGCGCGGAGAATATCCAGGACAGCACCCAGGTTCTGGTCAAGTCCACGGCCATTCGCGACGATAACCCCGAGGTTGCGGAAGCCCGTGCGCGAGGCATCACCATCATTCCCCGCGCGGAAATGCTGGCCGAGCTCATGCGTTTGAAAACCGGCATTTCCATTGCGGGCACGCATGGGAAAACCACTACCACCTCGCTCCTGGCGCATGTTTTTGACGAGGCCGGGCTGGACGCCACGGTGATCATCGGCGGTCGCCTGAATTCTTATGGGGCCAACGCGCGTCTGGGTGAAGGCAAATATTTGCTGGCCGAGGCCGATGAATCCGACGGTTCCTTTCTGTGCCTGTTTTCCATCGTTAATGTGATTACCAACGTTGATCTGGACCATGTGGATCATTACAACAATATTGAAGCCATAGACGCGGCCTTTGTGCAATTTGCCAATGCCGTGCCTTTTTATGGCTTGAACGTGGTCTGCGGCGATGACCCCGGCGTGCAGCGCATCCTGCCGCGCATCAAGCGCCGGGTGCTGACCTACGGGTTGGGCAAGGATAACGACATCAGGGCAAAAGTGCTGGAACAGGGCGAACGCAGCCGGTTCCGGGTTTTTGTGCGCGGCGAGCTTCTGGGCACGGTGGAGCTTTCGCAGCCCGGACTTCACAATATTTTAAATGCCCTGGCCACCATTGGCGTGGCTTTGGAAACCGGTATTTCCGGGCAAGTCTGCATTGACGGCCTCGGCAAATTCACCGGCGTGGGGCGTCGCTTTGAGCGCAAGGGCGAACGCGGCGGGGTTACGGTTATTGACGACTACGGGCACCATCCGGCTGAGATTGCGGCCACGTTAATCACGGCCCGGCAAGTTTTCCCGGACCGGCGTCTGGTGGTGGCTTTTCAGCCGCACCGCTTTACCCGCACCCAGGCCCTGTTCGGCGAGTTTTGCCAGGCGTTTGGCCTGGTGGACAAGCTGTTGCTCACTGAAATTTATCCGGCTTCGGAAGCGCCCATTCCCGGCGTCAGCGGCCAGAGCCTGGCCCAGGGCATCAGGCAGGTGTCCAAGACGGATGTGACCTATTTTCAGGATTTTGAAGCGCTGTCTGCGGCCCTGCCCGGACTGCTGGAAAAAGATGACGTGTTTATAACCCTGGGCGCTGGAAATATCTGGACCGTGGGTCAGGGCTATCTGGATGGAAAATAAGCGAAAGCTGGTATAAGGACTTATGCTGATCAGCAAACCCGGACCATTTCTACGCGAGCGCACCACTCTGCGCCTGGGCGGCCAGGCCAGGGCCGAAGCGGTTGTCGAGCGAGAAGGCGACCTGGCCGAATTGGCGCAGGTGCTTGCCGATATGGATGCCCGCCCTTTGATTTTGGGCCGGGGCAGCAATATCCTGGCCTTGGATGAGGATTTGCCCTGTGTGTTGGTGAGCATGGATTTCAGCGCCGGACCGCTTATTGTTGAAGATAGGGGGGCTGAATTGGTGGTCCAGGTGGGGTCCGGACATACCTTGCCGGGTTTCCTGCACTGGTGCGCTAAAAATGGCTGCAGCGGCCTGGAAGGTCTGGCCGGCATCCCCGGCAGCGTGGGTGGGGCCGTGGCCATGAACGCCGGTTCATACGGCTGTGAAACTGCGGATAAGCTGGTCGGAGTAAAGGCGTTTACCCCGGAACATGGGCTCAGCCTGCTGTGCAAATCGGATTGGCAAGCCGGCTACCGGCATTTTGCGCCTTGTCCGCAAGGCAGGGCGGTTCCGGACTGGTTTATAATTGTGGGCGGTCGATTCTTGTTGCAACGCGGCGAGCCTGCGCGCATCAGGCAGATGATGGAAGAGAATTTACGTAAAAAAGCCGCCACCCAGCCCATAACCGCGCACAGCGCCGGGTGTGTGTTTAAAAATCCGGCTATTGGCGTAAGCGCGGGCAAGCTGCTGGATGAAGCCGGTTTTAAAGGCTTGCGCCGGGGCGGGATGATGTTTTCCGAGTTGCATGCCAATTTTTTGGTCAATACGGGAAACGGCAACAGCGAAGAGGCCATGGCGCTGCTGAGCGAAGCGCGCCGGGCGGTATACGAGCGCACCGGGCATGAGCTGCAATGGGAAGTGAAGGTATATCCACATGACATACACTAGCCGCCGTACCTACACGAGCAAAAGCAGCGCAAGCAAAACCGCCAACAGCAACCGGACGCGCCGCAATACCCGCCGGGTGGAAAAGAAGCCGCGCCGCAAACTGCCCATAGGCCGAGTTTTTAAGGTGGGCGTGATCCTGGCCGTGTTCGGGGTTATCGGATTTTATGCCGTGAAGTTTTCTTTGGATATCTACGACAACGTGATGTCCAGCGACTACTTCCTGATTAACCGCATTGATGTGGCCGGCAACAATAATGTGCCCGAAGAAGACATTCTGGCTTCGGCCGGAGTGGCTGTGGGGCAGAACAATATTTCTGTGTCCATTGAAGAAGTGGAAACCCGGCTTGAGAAAAACCCCTGGCTGGAGCGCGTCTCTGTCAAGCGGGTGTTGCCCGATATCCTGGAAATTATTGTCCAGGAGCGTGTGCCCCGCTTTTGGGTGCTCAATGAAGACGGCGTGATGTATTACGCCGACCAGCGCGGCAAACCCATTGCCCCGCTGGATACCGCGCCATTGCAATCTTTGCCGGTGCTGGAAATTGAAGCGGGCGGCGAGCGTTACGGCGATCATCTGCCGCAGATGCTCATGGTTTTTGACCGCTCCGGATTGCCGCTGTCTGTGCAGTCGGCAGCCTGGTTGAAACTCACCCGGGCCGGGGGGCTGGAGATATACCTGGAAGACAGCGGCCTGCATCTGGGCTTGGGCGCAGAGGATTTTACCAATAATCTGGTGCGCCTGTCGCTGGTGCTGCGCGACCTGAACAAGCGCGGAGAATTGCCGCGCGTTAGGCAGATCAATGCCTTCGGCAATCAGGTTTATGTGAAACTGGAGAAAAACAAGAGTTAGGCGGCAAAACTGGCTGTCCGCAAAGAGAGGCTATATGGCAAGATCAGATTTAGTGGTTGGACTGGATGTGGGGACCACAAAAATATGTGTGGTGGTTGGTGAAGTCTCCGACGACGGCGTGGACGTGGTCGGCATCGGCTCCAGCGCGTCCACGGGCATCCGCAAAGGCGTGGTGGTCAACATCGACCAGACCGTACAAGGCATTCAAAAAGCTCTGGCCGATGCCGAACTCATGGCCGGTTGCGAAATCCGTTCGGTTTACGCGGGCATTGCCGGCAGCCATATCAAAGGCTTCAACAGCCACGGCGTTATTGCCGTGAAAAACCGCGAAGTCACCGAGCGCGACCTGGAGCGGGTGCTGGAAGCGGCCAAGGCCGTGGCCATTCCCCTGGATCGCGAAGTTATTCATGCGTTGCCCCAGGAGTATATTGTTGACGACCAGCGCGGCATCATCGACCCGGTGGGCATGGATGCAGTGCGCCTGGAAGTTAAAGTGCACATCGTTACCGGTGCGGTAACCTCCGCGCAGAATATCGTCCGCGCCTGCCACCGGGCAGATCTTGATGTGGCCGGGATTGTGCTTGAGCCGCTGGCTTCGTCCAAGGCGGTGCTGACCGAGGAAGAATGCGAGATCGGCGTGGCCCTGGTGGATATCGGCGGCGGCACTACCGATATCGCCGTGTTCACCAACGATGCCATTAAGTATACCGGCGTTATTGCCCTGGGCGGGCACAACGTGACCAACGACATCGCATACGGGCTGCGCACGCCCATGAGCAGCGCGGAAAAAATCAAGATCAAATACGGCTGCGCCCTGGCCGATATGGTGGCGCATGATGACGTTATCGAAGTGCCCAGTGTGGGGGGGCGCGATTCCCGCCGCCTGTCCCGCCAGGTGCTGGCGGAAATCTGCGAGCCGCGCATGGAAGAAATTTTCACCCTGGTGGAAGAAGAGCTGGTGCGCTCGGGCAGCAAAAACCTTATCGGCGCGGGCATTGTGCTCACCGGCGGCTGCGCCCTGCTGGAAGGCTGCGAGGAACTGGGCGAGCAGGTCTTTGGCCTGCCCACAAGGGTGGGCTATCCCCGCAATGTGGGCGGACTTATTGATGTGGTCAATTCGCCCAAATTCGCCACGGCGGTGGGCTTGCTCTGCTACGGAGCGGGTGAACAGGCGCCGCAGCAAAGCAAAAAAATGCGCAAGCGCGACCGCGATACCAATTTGTTCGAGTCTGTTTATCTGGGCATGAAGAAGTGGTTTACGGAGATATCCTGATCGCCGGTTTCTGTTGTAGAGTATTTTACTATTTAATCTATATGTGTTAGTTAGTATAGGGTTCTATTATCCCGTAGCGAGTTGTAGCTCGCTGTATGGCTTGCGCAGAGGCTATATGGACTCGGAAACCGAGGCGAATGTTGCTGAATTGAAAGACTATAGATGATTTCTAGATAATTGCTAAAAAAATAAAAAACCAGGCCGGAAAGTATTTACCTCAAATAAATCCTGGGCTAAGGTAAACATCATTTTACGAAGGAGAGGGCTATGGAATTCTTGGAACTTGGCGAACCCGGAACCGCAAGAATCAAAGTGGTCGGCGTGGGCGGCGGCGGCGGCAATGCGGTGAACAATATGATCAGCTCCAGCCTGCAAGGCGTCACCTTTATTGTGGCCAACACCGATGTCCAGGCCCTGGGGCGCTCCCAGGCGGACGTCAAGATTCAGCTTGGCGACAAGCTGACCAAGGGGCTTGGCGCTGGCGGCAACCCCCAGGCCGGTTACGAAGCGGCCATGGAAAGCATTGACGCCATCCGCGATGCCGTGCGCGACAGCGACATGGTCTTTGTCACCGCCGGTATGGGCGGCGGCACCGGCACCGGCGGCGCTCCGGTTCTCGCTCAAGTGGCCCGCGAAATG
>CAZNBK010000078.1:0-9679 GCA_964571105.1 uncultured Desulfovibrionaceae bacterium | reverse complement strand
TCCGATGATGATCGCCATGGTTGCCATAAAACCGCCGAGTAATACCATAAAGTCTTTCATTGTCCTTCTCCTTGCCGGGATGATTTTTCTGAATTTATTTCCAAAGCTCATTTCATAATTAAAACGATCTCTGTTTTCCTCGCTCTGTTGATTATAAAATAGCTATTTTTGCGCGCCTGAAAAGAAAATTACTGTTACGCTGCGGCGTTAACAGATGTAAAACCGTTTTCCATTAACTGTATGAAAACGAAATCGTTTGCTATTGCTGGGTTTAGCGCGCTTGCCGGTATCGTTGGTCAAATTAAACTAACAGTAATCTCGCGGACATAAAAAACGCCGCCTGCTTGAAACAGACGGCGCTTGATAGTTGTTAACTTTAAAGCGTTTAACTTGGAAGTTATGGGTAAAGGCGCGAAGTTACGTTATCCTTTATCCAGTGCGGGTCAAGCCACTCCTGGGGATAAACGGGAATGCCGGAAACAAAGATGACAAAGTGCAAATGATCTCCGCCGGCCATGCCCGACGCGCCGGTATGCCCGACGATCTGGCCTTTGCTGACTTCTTCCCCCACATCCACGCTGATGCTGCTTAAGTGAGAATATCCCGAACTCAAGCCCAGGCCGTGATCAATAACCACCATGTTGCCGTGAATGCCAAGCCAGCCCGCGTGCACCACGGTTCCGCCATTGGCGGCGGGCACCGGGGCCTGGGCCAGTTCAGCCAGGTCCAGACCTTCGTGGGTCTGATGGTCCACTTCCTGTCCGTTATAAAGATAAGTGCGGGCTTCGGCGAAATCGGCGCGTTTGGCGGAGCGGGGCAGTTGCATAAACCCGCCCTCCCATTTCTGCACCGGGCCGGAAACAATGCCTATTTCCCGCAGCTGTTGGGCATTGGCAGCGCGAACATCGCGGTTCATGGCCAGAAAGCGGTCAAGGGGCGACATATTTCCGGGCACATCGGCCATGAATTCCTGGTCTTTGGAGTTGATGAAGTTGTCGCTCAAGTTGATGGTGTCGCTCTTAAACTCGCGCGCTTGCGGGTAAAAAGACGGCTTGACCACGGCCACGTTGCCGCCGGTGTCTTCCGCCAGCAGTTGGGGGTTATACTGCTGGATGGTCAGAGCGTAGGGAAAGGCGAAATAACAGATATATTCATCATTGGGCTGACGATAAGCGGGGAAGTAGTAGTCATCAACCTTGATCCCGGCTTTGGTCAGCTCTTTGTTGGAGGTAAAAGCAATAACCGCGCTGCCGCCGCGTTTGATGTACGGCGGCATGGTGCGAATGGTAATGCGCGGCGGGGTAGTGTCATAAACCATGGCGAACAGCCGGGTAGAGCTGTTGCCCCGGCCAAACCCGGCAAAGGAAGTGTCCGTGCCCCTGACTTCCAGTTCGAAGGAACCGTTGGTCAGGTCGGCATCGGCCAGACTGAAGCTGATGGTTTGCGACTTGGCTTTTTCATCAAAATTTTTGGTAAACAAAGTCTTGCCCGCATTGTCACGGCGGATGCTCACGGTAATGGAACGGATATCAGACTCTTTGTCTGTTACCGTAACGGTGATTTCCTTTTTGTCGGAAATGCGGCTCAACGGCGGGGTCATGGTAATTTCCGGCCCCTGGGTATCCTGCACCAGTAAATAAGTGCCGCCGGCCATGACGCAGATGATAATCACAAAAAACACATAAATGGGTATCTTTCTCATGAACTCGCTAAACTCCCTTGCCTGGCCCGCCGCAACCATCGCAGCCGCCGATATTTTGCTCAGCATGCATATATTTATCGGTCAACGGCGTCAAGCAAATGAATTGTCAGCCGGAGGAAATCGGCCTCGGTGAGCAGCCCGACCAGGCGGCGGCCTTCCAGCACCGGCAGGCAGCCGTATTTATGGCGTAAAAGCACCTCGGCGGCGTCGCGCAGCCTTGTGTCCGGCTCCACCGTGCACACATCGCTGTTCATGATTTCCCGGGCCTTGATGCCTTCATCAAGGTCGGCCTGTACTTCATCGGTAATGTTGGCCAGCCGGGAAACCGTAACCGCAAGAACATCCCGATGCGTGATCAGGCCTACAAAGTCGCCTTCGCGGTCCACCACCGGCACATGGCGGATGCGGGCAACTTCCATCATGGTCCTGGCCCGGGCAATGGATTCATCTTCACGTATGGACAGCACATCCATGCTCATAAGATCCTGCACATGCATCATAAACTTTTCTCCCTGGACAATGTACCTGGTCAATGAGTAAATGCGGCCTTTGCCAATATTGGAAAACTTTATGCACTATATCCGGTTAACAGATATTCAGCAATAGCGCTGCGCGAAAAACATTGACTTGGCAGCTTAAATCTGGTTTGCATCTGAACGGGAATATGTTTCTCGGATAATAAAAATGGCACTGAAACCGGGCACCCAAAATTTTCGGCGCAACCGTGAGCGCATGATCGCCGAGCAGATTGTTGCCAGGGGTATTGATGACGCGCGGGTTTTGGCGGCCATGTCCGCTGTGCCGCGCCATTTGCTGGTTGATGAAGCCATGGCCGGTCAGGCTTATGAGGACCACCCGTTGCCCATCGGACTTGGCCAGACGATCTCGCAACCATATGTGGTCGCGCTGATGTCGCAACTGCTCATGGCCGAGCCGGGCATGAAAGTCCTGGAAATCGGTACCGGTTCGGGGTATCAGGCCGCAGTGCTTTCGGAAATGGGACTTGATGTTTACAGCATTGAGCGCATGCGGGAACTGCACATGCGCACCTCGGCCCTGTTGCGCAAGCTCAGATATTTCCGCATCGCCTTTCGCCTGGGCGACGGCACACTGGGCTGGCCCGAGGAATCGCCCTTTGAGCGCATCTTGATCACTGCCGGCGGGCCGGTAATTCCCGAACCTTTGCTGGAGCAACTTGCCGACCCCGGCATTCTGCTTATGCCCCTTGGGGCCAAGCCCAGAGCGCAAAGCCTCATCCGGGTACACAAGCAAAACGGGGAAATCTGGCAGGAAAATTTGGGCGCGGTGTCCTTTGTGGACCTGGTGGGCAATCACGGCTGGTAACGATAACTCGAACCCGGTGGAGATATAAAAAATAACCATGAAATTTTTCCGTTCGCTGCTTGATTGGGTCTGGCGCATGGCCGAGACCTCCGGGGCCATGAAGGTCCTCTTTTTTGTCTCTCTGACCGAGTCAATTTTCTTTCCCATTCCGCCGGATTTGCTGCTCATTCCCATGGCCCTGGCCCAACAGAAAAAAGCCTTTCGGATTGCCGGAGTTTGCCTGGCGGCCTCGGTTATCGGCGGCGCAATCGGTTATTTTATCGGCGCGTTTTTTATGGATTCCGTAGGCATGTCCATAGTCAATTTCTATGGTCTGAATGAGCAATATTTAACGGTGCAGGCCTGGTACGAGGAGTATAACGCCTGGGTGGTGGCTGCGGCTGGCCTTACCCCCATTCCTTACAAACTGTGTACTTTGAGCGCCGGGGCCTTTCACGTCAATTTTGAAATTTTCATGCTGGCCTCATTCATAAGCCGCGGCATTCGCTTTTTTACCGTGGCCGGTCTCATTTATCTGTTCGGGCATAAAATTCGCTACTTTCTGGAAAAAAGGCTGGAGTGGCTGTTCATCCTCGGCATGATTGCGGTGGTGCTCGGCTTTGTGGCCGTAAAGTATCTGAAATAGCCGCTATCACTACCTTGCCGCAGGCTTTCGCAAGTTTTTTTTATCTCTTTTCAGGCAAGGGAAAATATAGTATCCTGCGCAAAGTTTGATCAGCTCTTCCTGCGAAAAGCTGACCGTTTTGCTGAGGTTTGCCCTCAAATGCTTGCTGCCGGATGTTAAGGTTATTCTGCCGGATGTCCGGCAAGCATCCGTAACGGCATAAATCGCTCTGAATTCCAAAAAGCCGCCCCCGCGAGGAATGTGTGTTCAACCTGGCCAATAAACTCACCTTAAGCAGAGTAGTTATTGTTATTCCCATTGTCATTCTGCTCTATTTTCCCAACAAGGTGTTTTGTCTTCTGGCAACGGTCCTGTTCATGCTTGGCGCGATTACGGACATGCTGGACGGACATATTGCCCGCAAGGAAAAGATGGTCACCAGCTTCGGCAAATTTCTGGATCCCTTGGCCGATAAACTCCTGATTTGCTCAATCCTGATCATGTTCGTTTATCTGGAATGGGTTCCGGCCTGGGTGACCATCATCATCGTTTGCCGCGAACTTCTGGTTACCGGCTTGCGGGCCATGGCAGCCGACGCAGGGGTAGTTATCGCGGCCGATCGTTACGGCAAAGCCAAGACCATCGTACAGTCGCTGGCCCTTATCCCGCTTACCATTCACTATCCGTGGTTCGGTTTTGACCCCAATCCGCTGGGTATGGTTCTTTTGTATATCGCGCTGGCCCTTACGATCATCTCCGGGGCCAATTACCTGTGGTCTTTCCACAAGCACTGGCTGGTGGACCGGGAACAGCCCGGACAGCCTCCAACCGAGGATTCTTGAGGGCTTTATGTTATATAACAGCCTCTATATTCGCCTGCATAACTGCCTCCAGACCATCCTTGATCTGGAGCCGAGTCTTGCTAATTTGGACTTCAGCGGCAACCAGGAGCTGAAAAAGCTTTTTGCCGCTTTAAAGGACAGCCTGTCCAAATTGGATGATGTGGAGTATGAGCGGGAAGATGTGGAACGCATTGAGCAGGCGGTATCTTTTTTTCTCCAGGAAATCACGCTTATTTGCCGCAAAACGGACAAAGCGCTGTACAGCGGGCGGATATTACACTAAACAGTGGTAAGGCACATGTGGTACAGGATTATACTTGGGATCTCCATTGTCCTCAACATCGTGCTGATAAGCCAGGTGATCTGGAGCGATTACGGCTTTGCCGCCTATCGGGAAATCAAACAGCAATATGACGCCCTGGCAGCGCGCATTGAAGACTACAACCTTAAAAACTTGGAACTCAGCCGTGAAATCCGGCTCTTGCAATCGGATAAGAATTATATAGAAAGAATGATTCGCAGTCGGTGGAATTTCGTTCGAGAGGATGAAGTCCTGTATATCTTCTCTGAAACCGGTCCCTTGCAAAGCCCAGGAGCTGCCTCTGATGATGGAAAAAATTGAGTGGTATCAGGAAGTTCTGGAAATTGAGCCCAGCTCCAAGGTTTTCTTCCCCCTGGCCAAACTCCTGGCAGGAAACCAGCAGCCCCGGGAGGCCATCGCGGTTTTGCGCCAGGGCCTGGACAGGCATCCGGAATTTTTTGAAGCCAGACTGCTCCTCATTGATTTGCTGCAGCAAGACGGAGACAGCACTGATGCTTTGCGCGAGGCGCATGAACTCAGCGCCAAGCTCGTTGCTTACCCTGGGTTTTGGGATGCCTGGGCCGGAAGCGCCTCAGCCCGGGGCGCGGACAAAGACCTGACCGTTGCCCTGCGCCTTTTGGCCGCGCTTTTGCGCAACAGCCAACTATCCTGGACAGAAATCATTGAAAAAGGACTGGCCGCGCTGGCCCCGTCCACCGCAGCCCCCTCCCTTGCAGATAGCTCAGCGGGTGAGGCCGATGCGGAACTGGAGACAATTGCTGCAGCAGTTTTAGAAAACGCCGAGACCGCAGTCGTTAAGAAAGACAAGCCCAAAGTAGCTGCCGAACCCGCTCCGGTTGAAACACAATCCGCACCCGCTTCCACCCCCGATTCCGTGCCGGAAGAGCAACCCAAAGCCGACACTGCCGCTGATGACGACGAAGGCGAAGATGAGCCCTTTACCCTGCGCACAAAAACCATGGCCACGGTGTTGGCCGAGCAGGGCGATTATGCCGGGGCCATAGAAATTTATGAAGAAATACTGGCCGCTACTACAGAAGCGGACGCCCGCGTCAACTTGCAAGAGCGCATTGCCGAGCTGAACGGAAAAATCAAATCCGGGCACACCGCATCCGCACCGGATAGCGGTGAAAATCAGGATAAAAATAAATTGATTCAGGTTTTGGAACGTCTGGCCGGACGGTTGGAAAACCGCGCCGACGATTGATATAAACAAGCAAAACTGTCTTAATATTTATTTCAGGAGTATTGTTGTGCATTTCAACCATTGGCGCACGTTGCCGTGCATTTTATTCTTGGTCCTGTTTTTGGCCGGGTGCACGCAAGGCGTGAAAGAATACTGGAAAACGACCAAGCGTTATTACTACGGCTACATAAATACTCCTGCCGAGCTGGATTTGGATGTGGATGAAATTCCCGCCGGAGCCGAGGTTATTGCCATTGCCATGCCGGCCATTGATGCGGAACTGATGCGCTTTGAGCGCGCGTTGTTCGCCCTGGACCGCGACCCCGACGGCGCCTGGATGCAGCAGTTTACCGGTCGCCACTCCTGGATTTCGGGCATGGCGATCATTGACCTGGAAGGCAATGCCGTTAACCGCTGGCCGGATTCTTCACTAAAAAATCTGGACTTTAAACCTTTGGTTGAAATAATGCCGGAAAAAACCACCCGGTTGTTGCGCACTTACGCGCAGGACACGCCTTTGGGGCCTGAAGTCTATGTGGCTGTGCCCATTCTCGAGGCCGGATCAACGGCCCGGTATTTTGTGGCTCACTTCGACCCGCGCGATCTGATGTCCAGAGCGCCCTATAGCAGCGAATTTATGGTTGTTGCGCCCGATGTGCTGCTCTGGCCCGGAAAGTATCAGGCCGGGGCCACACCCGTGGTTAACGAAGACTGGAGCCGGTCCATCCGCAGATCTGCCAACGGCACTGTTCGAAACGAGGCAGGAGAATTTTTCTGGGTAGGCCGCTATCTCGGCACAATGCCCCTGGCTTTTGCCGCTCCTGAGAGCGGAGAATTCCCGGAAGTGGAAGGCCAGATGGCGCCGTATTCTTCGGGCGGATTCCGGGGCACTTTGCCGCCTGCCGGAGCCTGGGGCTCGGAAGCCGAAGCCGGCGAGCGGGTTATTCTTATGGAAGCCGCGCCGCCGCCTCCCGATTATTTCGGCGGAAGCGGTCTGCGCGAGTCAACTGTCGGGGACGGAGTTATGGAAGAACCGGCGGAAGGCATTGAACAGCCGCAAAGCACCGGCAAAACGGAGATTGCGCCGCCGCCACCGGACATGCGCCACTATCAGGACGGCCCCGATGCTGGCGATGAAGTGGGCGGACCTGGAGAGAATTAGCACTTATTTGCAAAACCGGCGCGATAAAATGCACAGGATTTTGCACGGCTGTCGCCTTCCTGGCGGCAGCCGTGCGTGTCTTTCGCAAAATCGGTTTAGATTTTACGCATCTAATTTCCGCAACTTTCGCCAGACAGAACAAAATTCACTTGGCAGCTATGGGGGCAGGGGATAAGCTCTTTTGCGGGGGTTGGGGCAAAGCTCCAATCAAATTAACCAGGCTTGACCCCAACCGTGTTTCTTGCAGGAGGTAAGCATGCGCCAGATTACGGTAACCGAACATCTTCTGTTGCACCAGACCAAGTCTCCGGCAGCCACCGGGCAATTTACCCGATTGCTGTATGACCTTATTTTATCGGCCAAGATCATTTCCCGCAGCCTTAACAGCGCCGGATTGCTCGATGTGCTTGGCGCTACCGGCACTGTGAACGTTCAGGGCGAACGGGTGCAAAAATTGGATGAACTGGCCAATGATACGCTGATTCACCGCATGGAGCGCACCGGCGTGCTCTGCGGCATGGCCTCGGAGGAAAATGCCGATGTCATCCGCATTCCGGACCGTTACGAGCATGGGGAATATCTCTTGATTTTTGATCCGTTGGACGGTTCTTCCAACATAGACGCCAATATCAATGTCGGAACCATTTTCTCCATTTTCAGAAAAGACGACTGCCTGGCCGATGATTTGCAAACCAAAGATTTCTTGCGCCCCGGCGTGGAGCAACTGGCCGCAGGCTATTTTATCTACGGCTCATCAACCATGATGGTCTACACCACCGGCTCCGGAGTGCACGGTTTTACCCTGGACCCCACCGTGGGCGAGTTTTTACTTTCGCACCCCGATATCCGCATTCCGGAAATAGGCAAGATCTATTCGGTTAATGAAGCCAACGCCGTCTACTGGGATGAAGGCACCAAGAAAGCCGTGGAATACTTCAAAAGCCGCGATAATAAGCAAGGCAAACCCTATTCGCAGCGTTACGTGGGATCGCTGGTTGCTGATTTTCACCGCACGCTTCTTTATGGCGGCATCTTCATGTATCCGCTGCACTATAAAAACCCCGACAAGCCCGAAGGCAAGCTCCGCCTGCTTTGCGAAGCCTCGCCCCTGGCTTTTGTGGTCGAGCAGGCGGGGGGCATGGCCACTGACGGCGTGCGCCGGATTATGGAAATCACTCCCACGGAACTGCATCAACGCGTCCCGCTATTCATCGGCTCATCTTCGGATGTCGGCGATGCGCATGCCGTCATTACCAAACAACAGCAGTAGGGGAGCCGGTTTATCCACACTTATGTTAATTCTGGGCATTGAAACTTCCTGTGACGAAACCGCCTTTGGCCTGGTGGAAGACGGGCGGTTGCGGGCGGCGGCCATGGCCAGCCAGATGGATATCCACGCCTTGTTCGGCGGGGTTGTGCCTGAGCTGGCCTCCCGCGAACATTACCGGGTGCTTGCGCCGCTTTTTGATGAGTTCATGGGCAAAGCCGGGCTGAGCACACGCGACTTGTCAGCCGTGGCCGTAACCCGCGGCCCCGGCCTGCTCGGCTCATTGCTCGTGGGCGTGGCCTTTGCCAAGGCCCTGGCTTTTGGCGCGAATATTCCCCTGATCGGGGTAGACCACCTGAAAGCCCACCTTTTGGCAGCCGGGCTTGAGCAAGAGCTTCCTTTACCGGCCCTGGGCCTGCTTGTCTCCGGCGGGCATACCCATTTGTATTATATCCGCTCACACCTGGACTTCACTTTGCTGGGGCGTTCTCTGGATGACGCGGCCGGCGAGGCTTTTGATAAAGTTGCCAAAGTCCTGACCCTGCCTTATCCGGGGGGGCGGCACCTGGATGCCCTGGCCAGACAGGGACAGATCAATGAACGAATGCTGCCGTGTCCTTATCTGGATAATGATAATCTGGACTTTTCGTTCAGCGGCTTGAAAACCGCAGCCGCCCAAGCAGTGGCGGCCAGGCCGGAGTTGAAGAAAGCCGCTGCCCGGCTCCGCGATAAAACTTCTGCCGCGGGTAGCCCGGAGTTGGCCGATTTCTGCGCTTCATTCAATAACAGTGTGGCCAAAACCCTGGTGGTAAAAACTCAGCGCGCGCTGCACAAGCTTCAGGCAGACGGCGCCCCGGTGCGCAGTCTTGTGGCTGCGGGTGGAGTAGCTGCCAACACCATGATCAGAGAGCAACTTGCGGCCATGGCCGCCCGGGAAAATTTGCCCCTGGTTCTGCCGTCGTTTGGCCTGTGCACGGATAATGGCGCCATGATTGCCTATTTGGGGTACTTGCTTGCCAAAGAGCAGCTCGGTAATAAATTAGATATGACTGCTGTGCCGCGAGGCAGCCATATTCCGGATGACATGACGCGCATCCCCTGTTTTTGATTTACGCAGAGCACTTGAACTTTACTTAAGAGTAACTATTCTTAATAATAGCTGCTCTGAATATGCATCTTAGGAGCATCATTGCTCTGCTGTTGCCTTTTGTAACCATTTCTTATGCAAGGAGTAATATATGTTGGATGTA
>CAZNBK010000077.1:0-9686 GCA_964571105.1 uncultured Desulfovibrionaceae bacterium | reverse complement strand
TCGGGCCGGAGTTATTTGCTGAAGCAATGAGTCCATATGAATGAGTCCATATGAGTGTTGAATTTGTCGCGTAGCACCGGGTCCATATATCAGCCCAATGGACCCTGCGTAAAGCGGGGAACCCGGCGATGGCAGGCGGGGCGCTGCGGATGCTTGTGCAAAAAGCGTTGGTGATAATCTTCCGCCGGGTAAAAGGGCGATAGCTCCTCCACACTGGTGACCACATCCCAACCTTGTTTTTCCAGCTGCTCAATCAGGCTGGCAGTAATTGCAGCCTGCTCAGCATTGGCCGGAAATACGGCTGAACGGTATTGCGGACCCCGGTCCGGGCCTTGGGCATCAAGCTGGGTCGGGTCATGGATTTCAAAAAACAGCCGGGCCAAGGTTTCAAATGAGATCAGTTTCGTAGCGAACAGCACTTCCACGGTTTCCGCATGGCCGCTCCGACCGGTGCAGACCTGTTCGTAAGTCGGGTTTTCCGTATCGCCGCCCATATATCCGGAAACAGCTCTGATTACTCCGGGCAGGTTATTAAAAAAGTCCTCCACGCCCCAGAAGCAGCCCCCGGCGAAATAGGCCAGGGCAGTGTCCGTGTCCGGCACAAAGCGCATGGAAATTGAGTTTACACAGTGACGCGTATTGGTCGGAGTAAACCCCTCACCGCTGAAAACATGGCCCAGATGGGCGTTGCAGCGGGCACAGGTAATTTCCGTGCGCCGCCCGTCAGCGTCCATGCTCCGGCGCACCGCGTCCGGCAGCTCTTGGTCAAAAGAAGGCCAGCCGCAGCCGGATTCGAATTTGTGTTCGGAGCGGTACAAGGCCGCGCCGCAACTGCGGCAGATATACCAGCCCGCGTCCTTGGTGTGCAGCAAAGCGCCGCTGTTCGGGCGTTCCGTGCCTTTATGGATAATCACCCCGGCTTCTTCCGGGGTTAAAGATTCCAGGCCGAACAGGGTGGATGGGTCATGAGCGGTCATTTTTTTACCTTTTTGTTGGAATATTTTAGGCTGGCGGTTAATTGCCGGGTTAGCCAAGCTCATTGCTGTCCGGTCAGATTAACCGGTCAGCAATGAGCTGGGACGGTTAAAATGTTTTTTCATGCGTATCTTCATGATATAAGACCGCAAACCTTTTCGGGCCAGTCCAGGCGCCTGCTCAGGAGTGACTTTTTTGTCATTACATGGCAAATTGAGCCGTTGTATCAACCACTCACCCAGGCTGTTCAGTCTGTGCCAGCAAGGAGTTCTTCCGTGTCACTGCTATCCACAACATTCACCGGCATTCGTTTTGTCAACCCGTTTATGCTCTCGGCCGCGCCGCCCACCGCCAACCGTGAAATGATTGCCCGCGCCTTTGAGGCCGGTTGGGGCGGGGCAGTGACCAAAACCCTGGCCCAGGTGGAAGTTCCGCCTCAGAGCAATGTTCGCCCGCGCATCCAGGCGGTCAAATATAATAACCGCGTCATTGCGCTGGCGGATATCGAGCTGGGAACCCTGCGTTCCGTGGAGGATTGGCTTGAGGACATCAGCGGTCTGAAAAAAGACTACCCGGATCGGGTGGTGGTGGCCAGCATGCTTTACGGCGGTGCGCCCATTGAAGCGCAGTGGCGCGAAGTGGCTACGCGGTGTCAGGAAGCCGGAGCCGACGCCCTGGAATTGAACTTTTCCTGCCCGCACGGCGGCTCGGAGTCTGGCGGCGTGGGGAGCATTGCCCAAAGTCCGGAAGCCATGCGCCGGGTCATCAGTTGGGTGCGCGAATCGGCCAAAATTCCGATCTGGGTAAAAATGCCGTATATGCCCGGTCTTGAAGCGGCCTGTCTTGTTTGCCGCGAAGCCGGGGCCGATGCCTTTTCCATGATCAACACCATTCATGCGGTCCCCGGCATTGACCTCGACTCTTTTGCCCCCCTGCCGGATGTGGGCGGGCGTGGCGCGCTCAGCGGCATAGGCGGTCCGTCCATCCGGCCCATGGCCCTGCATGCCGTGCTTAATACCGTCCGGGCCATACCCGATGCCGCAGTATCGGCTATTGGTGGCTTGAGCACCTGGCAGGATGCCGCCCAGTTTATTCTGGCCGGGGCAGGCACTTTGCAGGTTTGTACCGAGGCCATGCTCAATGGTTACGGTATCGTAAAAGACCTTATTGCCGGGCTGGAAGGCTACATGCGCCAAAAAGGCTTTAACTCGCTTGCTGAAATGCGCGGCCTGGCTATTCCTAAAATCGCTCTGCACAAGGAACTGCGCCGCGAACCCCGGGCCGTGGCCGAAAATGATCCGGCAAAATGCAGCCGGTGCGGCAAATGCATTGTCGCCTGCAGGGACGCAGGATATCAAGCCATCAGCGGTTCGCGCGGCGAAACCGCCAACGTTGAAGCCACGCTTTGCGACGGCTGCGGCCTCTGTGTGCAAATCTGCCCCGCCGGCAGTCTGGGCATGGTTGAATTGCGTTAGCGTCCTTTATATTTGAGCATCTGTAACTTTGAAAAAGAAACCTCAAGGAACCTTGTTCCTTGAGGTTTCTTTGTTCAGCTTTCGTTTATGCGCCGGGTGGACCGCGCCCACCGGCAACTGGTCATGAATGGAACAAGTAAGCCTTGCCGGTAGGGGGGGGAAACCCGGCAAGGCTTATAATGATCCGGCCTCTATTCAGATGCCAAGAATCCGAGAGAAGTGTTCCTGTGAGTTTACCTTTACGCGAATCAGGCTTTAAAGGCAACCCGCAATGACCTGTTAGGAAATGACTAAAAAAAATGCATGGCCTGCCGACGAAGGCAGCTGCAAAGACAGTCTGGAGAAGGGGTGCGGGATGGGGAAGGGGGGCGCGGAAAAAGGGAAGCAACAGGACCGCTCGACCCTGTCGGCTTCCCTTGGGGTTTAAATTTTCAATTGACCGCGCAGTTCATCCCAGGAGCTCAGCCCCAACTCGCGGGCCAGGGCTTCACTTTCCCGGACCAGCCGGAAGGCGGCATCCGGGCGCAAGAAATTGGCTGTGCCCACCTGCACGGCAGTGGCCCCCACCAGGATGAATTCCAGAATATCTTCAGCGCAGACAATGCCGCCCACGCCGACCACCGGGATGGACACGGCCCGGGCTACCTGCCAGACGCAGCGCAGGGCCACCGGCTTGATGGCCGGGCCGGACAGCCCGCCGATAATGTTGGCCAGACGGGGTTTGCGGCTACGCAAATCCACGGCCATGCCCGTGAGGGTGTTAATGCAGGATATGGCGTCAGCTCCGGCTTCCTCCACAGCTACGGCAATGCCCACAATATCTGTAACATTGGGCGAGAGCTTGACCATGACCGGCTTGCCCTTGGCCGCGCCGACCACGGCAGCGGTAACTTCGGCGGCAGCGGCCGGGTCCTGCCCGAAAACCATGCCTCCGCAATTGACGTTGGGGCAGGAGATATTCACCTCAAAGCCTGCCACGCCTTCGGCTTCGGCCAGCACAGCCGTAAGCTCGTTGAATTCCGTGCTGCTCTGGGCGTAAAGATTGACAATGACTGCGGTTTGTTGCCAGGGCAGTTTGGGCAGGTTTTGCTTGAGAAAGTGCTGCACCCCGTTGTTTTGCAGGCCGATGGCATTGAGCATGCCGCTGGCGGTTTCCGCGATGCGCGGCAGCGGGTTGCCGCGCCGCCGCTCTAAAGATACGCCCTTGACCACCATACCGCCCAGCGTGGTCAGATCGCCGTAAGGGGCGAACTCAAGACCGTAGCCAAAAGTTCCGGAAGCGGTGAGCACGGGGTTTTTTAGTTTCAGACCGGCCAGATTAACTGCGGAGTTAAAAACAGGAATGGTGTCGGGCATAAATGGACTCCCAAAGTCGAATTCATCGCTATATCAGCATAACAGCAGGTTTAAAAGTTTTTGAGCATTTGACACTTGAGAGCGGCGCAAGGCGGCTTTGCCGACCGGTAGGCGACAATCTCAAAGCGAAAAGGCTCTAAATATCCACTTGCTCGACCCTGAACACCGGCCCGTGCAAGCAGACCTGAATCGGCCAGCCTTCCTGCCTTGCGCCGTGGCTGTTAACCGCGCAGCCAAGGCAAGCGCCCACGCCGCAGGCCATGCGGTTTTCCAGGGAAATCTGGGCCCTGGCCTTATGGCGTATGGCCTGCTCCTGCACAAATTTGAGGAACGGCGTTGGCCCGCAGGCCAGCACCAGGCCGTCACGCGCGGCGTAGTCTTCAATCAGGCCGCCGGTCAAGCTCAGAAAAGCCTTGAGATCGTCCGGGCCTTGTTCGAGGTGGCCGGTTACATTTGCGCCTTCCGGGAATTTGGTCATGGGATAGCAGAACAGGGGCTGGCGATGCCCGAATTCCAGGCGCAGGTTGTCCGGGTTGGGGTGTTTGGCATAATAGCCCACAAACGGAGCCAGACCCACGCCACCGGCCAGAAGCAGGGTGGGGGTGCGGTCTTCCATGGCAAAGCCGTTGCCCAGAGGGCCCCAGACCGTGAGTTTGTCGCCCACGTTCAAACCGGCCATGGACTTGGTGCCGCGCCCGGCCACCTGGCAGAAAAAACACAAGGTGTCGTCATTGCCGGTGCAAATGGACAAGGGCCTTGCCCACATGGCGTTGTCCCAGGCTGCCGGGCGGATCATGGCGAATTGGCCGGGCCGCCAGATCATGCCCTGGGGCTTTTGGACATAGAGATTAAAAAAACCGGATGCTTGCGGACCTTCCGGGAAATAATGCTCCAGGGCCAGCACTACCAGGTCTTCGCAGACAGGGGCTGTTGCCGGGGGCAGAGAGTGGTTTGCGCTCATAATGTGTATTCCTGTTAAGCATAGAGCTTTTTCGCGTAGAGGTTGCCGCGTTATGGCCGAGCCGCTTGCGGATCTCGCGGGCGTTGCAAAGCCAAGCTTGGCGCTGCCGGGCGCTTTATTCCGGGCTATAAATCTGGGCTATGAATATAATGTTAACATGCCTTGGTATCATGAAGATACTGCGTGGGGCAATTTTTGGCAATGTGCAGTTGGGTTGCGAGAACAATTTAACTTTGGAAAGTATACTTGGGCCGGTTGCAAAAAAGGGCGTCATTCTTCCAGCAGCGGTGCCCCGGCCTGGGTTGCGGCCAGATCGCGGGAAAAGCGGTCGTGCTCGCTGTAGATACAGCCGCAATAATTCTGGCGGTAAATACCCCACTCCTTGGAACGGTCTATGCCGACCTGCCAGGTGGGGCGCAGGTCCTGGTAGTAAAACTCCACGCCGCTTTTCTTTTCCGCTTCTTTGGCCGTTTCGATGATTTCATCGTGCCGCTGGCGGCGGGAATAAAGCAGAGACGTGCTGAAATGGCTGAACCCGTTCTGTCTGGCCAGGAGCACTGTGCGCATCAGGCGCAGGGCATAGCAGATCCGGCAGCGCTCAGCACTGCTTTCCCGCCCGTGCACGGCGCGAAGAAATACGCGCGGCTCGTACTCTTCCCGGTTAAAGCGTAAATCAAGCCCGTATCGCCCGGCCACTTCCAGAGCGCCTTGCCGCCGCCGCAGATATTCCTGAGCCGGGTGAATATTGGGGTTGTAAAACAGCCCTGCGGTTTCAAAATCTGCGTTCTGCACCGCAGCAATGGTGGTGATGGCGCAAGGGCCGCAGCAGACATGCAAAAGTAATTTCGGTTTTTTAATCATAATAAAAAGAAAACTCCCCTGCACAACCGGGGCTGCGGAGGGTGGAGTCCGGGGCGGGAAGCGCACGGACCCAGGGGCCGTGCGATTCCCGCCCCAGGCGGTCTCTATTAAGGTATAATGCTGAACTGTGCTAACACCCCGGCATGGCCAGGCGGATTTCCAGGTTGGCTTCAAAGGCCTCTTCCAGGGCGCTTAAGCTTTCCCGCTTATGATTGAGCAGATACATGGCCAGCTCAGGCTCGATTTCATAAATAACCGTACCGCCCTGAGCTTGGCGCAGCTTGCGGGGAATATCGCGCAGGGCTTGCAGGGCCTGCCACTCCATGTTGCGGCGCAGTCCGGAGCCGTGGCAGTGCGGGCAATGCTCCATGGTAATGGACAGGGCTGACGAGCCCAGGCGCTGGCGCACGATTTCCATAAGCCCGAAGGAGCTGATGCGGCTGACATCGTGGCGGGCGCGGTCATTTTTCATGGCGTTGCGGACGACTTTTTCCACTTCCCGCCAGTGGTTGCGGTCGTGCATCTCAATAAAGTCGATAACAATCTGCCCGCCGATGTCGCGCAGACGGATTTGGCGGACGATGGATTCAGCTGCTTCCATGTTGGTGCGCAGGGCCATGGCCTCAAAATTATTTTTGCCCGCGCTTTTGCCGGAGTTGATGTCAATGGCCATGAGCGCTTCAGTCTGGTCAAAAACCAGACGACCGCCCGAGGGCAGGTTTACTTCCCGTGAATAAAGTTCGGTAATCTGTTTGAGCAGATTGAAATGCTCCCAAAGAGTTTTTTTGGGGTCAGTGTAGGTATGCAGCAGGTTTTTATTGCTGCGCCTGGGGAAGATCAGGGGGATGGTTTCCTGGATTTCCGTGGCTGTGGCCGCATCATCTACCCATATTTCGGCAATGTCATCGGTGAGATAATCGCGCACAGCACGCGGGGCCAGGCCGGGTTCCTGATAAATGAGGCAGGGTCCGGGTTCGGTGGCGCCCCGGGTGCGCACTTCCTTCCAGAGGCGTTTTAAAAATTGCAGATCTTTTTGCAGAGTTGTTTTGGTGGCGGACAGGCTCACCGTGCGCACAATAATGCCCAGGCCCGGACCGGCAGACAGACCTTCGATCTGAGTGCGCAGGCGCTCGCGTTCTTCTGCATTTTCCACTTTGCGGGACACGCCGAGCTGTTCGCGGCCTGGGGTCAGCACCAGAAAGCGTCCGGGAAGTGACAGATAAGTTGACAGAAACGCACCTTTGCTGCCGGTGGGTTCTTTGACCACCTGAACCAGGACTTCCTGCCCGGCTTGCAGCATTTTTTGGATCAAGGGGTACTTGCGGCCCTTGTTGGGGTCGTGATGCTGGAGATAATACTCGGGATGGACCTCATCAATTTGCAAAAAGCCGTTTTTATCCGCGCCGTAATTGACGAACGCGGCCTGTAGGTTGGCATCAATATTGTTGATGATGCCTTTGTATATGTTGCCCTTGGTTTTGGCCTGGTGGAGCATTTCCACATAGTATTCCTGGAGGATGCCGTTTTCGGTGATGGCAGCTTCCACCTGTTCGCCGGGCAGCACGGAAATGAACATGGCTCTTTTTTTGGCTGAGGCGCTTTTAGCGGCTTTGGGAGCGGTTTTATTGGCAGCCTTGGGAGCGGCTTTGGCCTTGGGGGGTGGGGTTTGTTCCTGGCCTGGATCAGGCGCTTGTCCGGGTTGTATTTCGGTGGAAATCTGCTTTTCTTCAACCGGGCTAACGTTGTCAGATTCATGGGCTGCGGCTTGGGGTGCGGGCTTGGCCGGTGAAGAGCGGCGTCTGCCTCCCCTGTTGCCGCGGCGGGGAGTCGGCTTGCTTTCCCCGGCCGGTTCGGGGTTGTGATTTTCCGCCACATTGGCTTGTTCGGTTTCAGTCATGGTTACCTCAAAAAATAAAAATTTTAATAAATATATTTGTCCCTAGGCTGTACGCAGCTCTCAGGGATATCTGCTGAGCATTCGGTTGCGGGCGCTTGCGGTGCGCTGGTGCCGCATGAAGGGGGAAGTATATGGCCGGGGCAAGAGCTTGTAAAGCATGTCTTATAATAATATTTGGAAATGGAATCAGACTGGCCCCCCGCGCGGCATCGAAGTAAAAACTCCATATAGCTTTTTTGTCTCGGCTACAATACACTGGTTTCATGAAAGAACCAAGAAATAACAGCTCCAGCGCAGAAGATACGCCCGGCGGGCAGGACGGCGCGCCGGAAAACCGGGAAATTACGGCCCGCTTCGCCCATTGCGGGTTGGAAGATCCCTTGCTGCGGGAGATCCATGCTCTGGCCCAGACCCTGGCAGGCGAGCAATTTTCGGCTGACCCGCTTCAGCCGTGCGGCGAAGGCATGGCTACCGCTGACCTGGAGGCGGCACTGGCCGGTTTGTCCCAGCCCGATCTTGCCCAGATTCTCAATGACGAACATCAGTTGCCCCCAGCGCCGCAAATTTTGACCGAACTTAAGGCTGTTACTGCGGATGAAAAATCCGGTGTGGAGAAGATCGCCGGGGTGATTCTCAAAGATGCCGGATTGTCCGCATTTTTGCTCCGCCTGGTTAACAGCGCCTTTTACAGCTTTCCATCCAAAATTGATACCGTTAGCCGGGCTGTGAGTATTTTGGGGGTAAAACCGCTGTACAGCCTGGCTTTGGGCTATGTATTTACCGAGGCCCTGGCCGCAGCGCCCAAGCATATTCTCAATCTGGGAGTGCTGTGGAAACACAGCCTGGCTGTAGGCATAGCCGCGCAAGCCATTTGGGAAGCCGGGTTCGGCAAGGATGACAGCGAGCGGTTGTTTGTGTCCGGCCTGCTGCATGATTTGGGCAAGCTGGTTTTAGCCGGAACAGCCCCGGAACAGGCCCGGCTGCTTTACGGCCAGGCCGCCGGTTCAACCCCGGCGCATGAGCTGGAAGAGGCTTGTCTGGGTTTTAACCATGCCAGACTGGGCGGTTTGCTGCTGAAAAAATGGAATATGCCCGCCCCCTTGACCGCGGCGGTGCAGTGGCACCATAACCCGCATCAGGCCGCGCAATATCGGGAACCGCTGGTGGTGCATCTGGCCGATTTGCTGGTTACAGGGTTGGGCCTGGGGGCCAGGCCGACTGCGCCGGTGCCGACGCCGTGCCCGCTGAGCAACCCGGCGCAGATCATTGCGGAAGGCGACCTCGCCGGGGTGGTTCAGGTTTTGCGCGGACGCCTGGAAGATATTCATGCCTCGTTCTCCATCTAAAAGCACTCTGGTTCCGGTCAAAGTTATCACCTGCCCGGTGGGAGACGAGGTTTTAACGTTTACCCTGGAGCGTGATTGCCACAAAACCGTGCGCCTGCGCGTCAGGCCGGACGGCGTGGCCCTGGTGCGCGCCCCCTTGCGCTGTTCGGAGGCAGATATCAAAGGTTGGGTGGGGGCGCGCCTTGACTGGATTAAAGTCCGGCAGGCGCACTTTCAGGCGTTGCGAGCCGAGATGCCCCTGCCCGGCTATGAGGTCGGCGCGATTCAGCGATACCTGGGACGTGAATATCCCTTACATATTTTTGCTCATGTCCGCGGCAGTGTGGAGCTGTCTGGTCCGGTATTTCAGGTGTACACTAGGGGGGAACCTACCCCGGCCAAAGTGCGCAAGCTCTTTGCGGCCTGGTTTACGGCCAGAGCGGGCGAGGTTTTTACCCAGCGCCTGGAACACTGGCTGCCGCAGGCCCGCGCCCATGGCATCACCAGCACTCCGGTTTTGAAAATCCGGGCCATGAAAAGCCGCTACGGCTCCTGCTCCAGCCAAGGAGTAATCGCTTTGAGCCGGTATTTAACAGCCGTGCCTGTTGATTGTATCGATTACGTGCTCGTGCACGAACTTTGCCATTTGCGCCATTTTGCGCATAACCGGGCCTTTTATTCACTGCTGGGTCAGCTCCTGCCCGACTGGAAAGAACGCAAAATCTTGCTGCGCCGCCACTGGCAGGCGCAGTTTTAAGCGGGTAGGGAGGGTGGCCTTATCGCATACCTTTCACTCGCACGTCCTGTGCGAGATTCGAGGGTCGTTTCCACAATTG
>CAZNBK010000076.1:0-9693 GCA_964571105.1 uncultured Desulfovibrionaceae bacterium | reverse complement strand
CTTTTTAAATTCATCAACCAGGTATTCGATGATGCTCTGGTCAAAGTCTTCGCCGCCCAGGAAGGTATCCCCGTTGGTGGCGCAAACTTCGACCACGTTGTCGCTGACTTCCAGGATGGAAATGTCAAAGGTGCCGCCGCCGAGGTCGAAGACCGCGATCTTTTCATTGACCATCCGGTCAAAGCCATAGGCCAGCGAGGCTGCCGTGGGCTCGTTGATGATGCGCTTGACATCCAGACCGGCGATACGCCCGGCGTCTTTGGTGGCCTGGCGTTGCGAGTCGTTAAAGTAAGCGGGCACAGTGATGACCGCCTCGGTTACGCTCTCGCCCAGATAAGCCTCGGCATCAGCTTTAAGTTTGCCCAGGATCATGGCGGAAATTTCAGCCGGGCTGTAAGCGCGGCCCTGAATTTCCACATAGGCGTCGTCGTTGGGTCCGGCCACTATTCTATAGGGGCTGTGCGATTCCCATTTTTTTACTTCCGGGGCGTTCATCTTGCGGCCCATGAGCCGTTTGATGGCGAACACGGTGCGTTCGGGGTTGGTAACAGCCTGGCGTTTGGCGATATCGCCCACCAGCCGTTCTTTATCCGTAAACGCAACAATGGAAGAGGTCGTGCGGCCCCCTTCCGGGTTGGTAATACATTTGGGGTCCTTGCCCTCCATGACGTAGACGCAGGAGTTGGTGGTTCCCAAGTCAATTCCGATAATCTTACCCATGCGGTAGTCCTCCTGATGCATAGTAAATATCTTAAAAATCCGGAACTTAGCGCCAGTGTCTGCTGGGGCGAAAATCCCGGCTTTGCAGTAATTATTAAACCAGGCGCAGCCCGTGGCCTGAAGAAAATGGAATAATCCCCGTCAAGCCAGGTATTTAAGGAATTCATTGGTCGGGGCCAAGCACCTGATGCAAAAATAAGTCGATTTTACGCTTCGTCTAGAGGGACAAGGAAATTTTTTTAGTATGCCCAGACCGCCCGACTACTTATTCGGATAATTTGGGATATAAAAAATCGCCGGAAGGCGCAGGTGGAGAAAAAGAGGAACGAGAACCCGCTGCCGGTGTGAAATAAGGACAAACCGGCAGCGGGCCCGCGCAGTTTAGAGGTAATCACCTCTGTTGAATTTGAACTGTTCCGTGTAGGCCAACACTTCCAGTTCGTTAAAGATTTCATTCATACCCGGGTATTTATCGGCAACCGTGGGCAAGAAACTTTTCAGTTCGCTCATGGACCCGGAGAGTTCCTCCAGCGCGGCAAAAGCGGACTTCAAGGTTTCTTCATTGCCGCTTCCCAAAACCTGCGCATAGGCGTCAAGTCCGTCCAGCAGCCCCGACAGTTGCGTCAGGGCGCGGGCGGCATCTTCGTCAATGCCGGTTGGCCCTTGGGGAAGCGTTATTCCCAAACTGGCCGCCAATTCTCCCAGGCCGGCCTGTTGCAAAACCGAAGGCTCCATGCCTTCTGGTTTCACAGAGCCCAGCTCCTGGGCCAGGGCCTTGGCAAACTCGTCGGCAACCGGAGATTTTCCGGCTGCTCCGGTCTTGGTTTGCCCTTCCAGCTGGCGCAGGGCCTCAAGGTGTTGGTTGTTAATCTTCATGACACCCCCTGAGGTTCTCAGTTTTTAGTGCTTATTTGCAAATAAACACTAAAAAATCCAAAGGATTTTGTGCCGACCTTGTCGGCGTAAGCAGGCGGAAAATCACGTTTTCAGCCTGCGGTCCTGCAAAAAATCCGTAGAAATTATTCTCGGTCTTTTTGCAATTAGACACTGCAAATACAAGCAAGAAGTCTGCCAGTTTGTCTGTGCCGTAACTCCGTGAAATTGTTGGCTTTGGCTTGAAAAGCACCGGGAATATTTTGCCTGGTGTCTCGAAGCCGGCGTGCAAATGCAAAAATATCGCGGCGGACTTTTATGGATATTTTCGCAGGCTCGCCGACCGCTGGGCGGCAAACCTCGCAAAAGCATAGGCGGGGGCGCGATTTGTGTCAACAAATGCGGCATGCTTCTTTACCTCCCGCACTGTGGTTTGGTTAAATTAGAGCATTTTGACCTTGAAATTATATATTAAGCCAAAATGCTCTGGCGCCGCTAGGATGGCGGCAGCCGCGCAGCGGGAGCCTCCAGCGGCGAAGCAGCCGTTAGGCGAGTGCGATAGCAAACGAGCTTTACGGATGAGGTCCGCAGAGCGACAGCAGTGAAAACCACGTTTTTCACAAGCGACCCTCGAGCCTCCAGCGGCGAAGCAGCCGTTAGGCGAGTGCGATAGCAAAGAGCCTTACGGATTAGGTCCGCAGAGCGACAGCTAGGCAGGACGCCGAGCCGAGAGGTATGCGATCAGGACCACCAATGCCCCTGCCTAAATTCCCGGGATTTTTTCCTTGAGTTTTTCGCCCACTTCTCTAATACTATAATTGAGAGTCGAAGGACATCAGCATAAACCCGAGGGAACACGTTCCCCGCAACTCCTATGGAGGGTATATGAATCCATTCAAAAAAATTCTTTGCGCCGTGGATCTTTCGGACAACCTGCCGGATGCGGCTGAATACGCAGCCATGGTAGCCAGAAGTATCGGAGCGGAAGTGGAAGTAAAGTGGTTACCGGTTACGCGGCGGAAGAAATTCTGCACTACGCCACGGCCATAGGCGCTGATCTCATTGTTATCGGCACCCATGGCCGCAAGGGGCTGGACCGCTTGTTGTTCGGCTCTGTGGCCCAGAAAGTCGCCAAAACTGCCGAGCAGCCGGTGCTGACCATTAAGCCTAAAGGTGAAAGCGGCATTTAGGGGGAGCTTGCGATTGCCGCGCAAAGGCAGGCAAAGTTCGCCCGTGGCAATCGTGCAGGCGGTATGCGGCAATGTTTTGCAGCGCCAAAGCATTTTGGCCTGATGTTTATTTCGATCATGGAATGCGCTAATTCCGCCAAGGGGGAATTATGAAGCCTATCAAAAAAATTCTCTGTGCGGTCGACCTTCTGGACGGTCTGCCCGATGCCGCTGAATATTCAGCCTGGCTGGCAAAAAGTCTGGACGCCGAAGTTGTCGTGCTCAATGTCTCGCCCAGTTGCTCACATTTTTCCGGATTTATCATTTCCCCTGATTACACCAAGGAGTTTGTGGACCAGTTGCTGGCCGGGGCTGAAGCGGCCATGCGCGAGTTCATGCCCAAGTATTTCAGTGGCGTGAAAGCTACGGGAAAGGTGGTGCAGGGCGATGCGGCTGAAGAAATCATGGCCGAGGCCGATGCGGAAAATGCGGATCTGATCATCATGGCCAGCCATGGACGAAAGGGCCTGGACCGGCTTCTGCTCGGTTCTGTTGTACAAGACGTGGCCAAGCATGCGGCTCAGCCTCTGCTGACCGTTCGCCCCCAGCAGAAGAAAAAGTAGCTTACCGGCTCAGCCTTGTGGACGCATACTTGCGCAAGCGGTTGCGCTGAGTTCGGGAATGCGGCTTGCGTATTTCGGTGCGCACTGCGGGTGTCGTCATTTTACACTTGGGGCGATTTTCATGGCGCGGGTGAATTTTGCCCGGCGCAGTGTGGATTTCATGTATAGGCAGGAGGGCTTATGGTCTTAAACAAAATCCTTTGCGCGGTAGATTTAGCAGACGAGCATACCAACGCGGCCGACTACGCCAAGATGCTGGCCAAAGGCGCGGATGCCCAAATAGAATTGGTCTCCGTGGCGCCGGAACCCACCTACTACATCGGCATGCGCACTTTCCATGATTCCGATGCGGAGATGGAGCGGAAGATCAAAGATGTCTATGCGCCGAAACTTGAAGAGTTCGCCAAGAAATATTTCCCGGACATGGCGGTGAAAACCACCTTGCTCTTCGGCGACCCGGCCACGAAACTTATTGAGTACTGCAATAACAGGAAATGGGATCTGGTCATTATGGCCACGCACAGCCGCACCGGCATCGACCGTATCCTGCTGGGGTCAGTGGCGCAAAAAGTGGTCAACCTGGTAACGATACCGGTACTGACCATAAAACCCAATTAACGCAGTTTAACTTTGAAGCGTTACAAAACTCGAAATCAAACGCTGCCTTTAAAGCCAAAAGGCAAACAGACATTTTTCTTATAGAAGCCGTCCCCTAGCCAGAATTTATTGAGATGGCTTCTAACTCCGCCTGAAATCCGGCGGCGCGGCGGGAACAATATGGGTGACGATACTTCCCTGGAAACTCCTCCCCCGGCTACCGGCAAGACCTGGCTGGATACACCGTGGCACGTGACGCTGACCATCATTTGCGGCGTGCTGATGTGGTCTTTGGGCTTCATTATCTACAAAGAAGTTCTGCTGTATTTCGACCCGCTCATAGCTGCCTTTGCCCGGCTGTTCACGGGTTTTTGCTTTTTCTGCCTGTTTTTCAATAAAAAACTGCTGCGCATGGCTAAATTCGTGCAATTAAAGCATTGGCGCATCTATGTTTTTATCGCCCTGTGCGAGTCCTGCTTTTATATGGTGTTTATCAGTTACGGCATGCGCTATACGACCATTTCCCAGGCCGCCATCATCGTCGCCTGCCTGCCCATTCTGGTCTCCAGCCTGGGCTGGTTGATTATCAAGGAAAAACCCGGCAAAGGCGCGCTGCCCGGTTTTGTCATTATGGTCGCGGCCATAGCGGTTTTAAACTTTAGCAGCACTTCCAGCGTTTACGCGCCAAACCCCATTCTGGGCAATTTTCTGGTCTTGCTGGCCGTGCTTTGTTCCTGCGGCTATCTCATTTCTCTGCGCGGCGTCAGCCTCCCGTACCCCGGCATTCTTTCCGCTGCTGTCCAATCGTTTGTGGGTTCCATATTCATGCTCGCGGCCATTGTTGTTACCGCCACGCCGTTGCCGGCTGCCTGGCCGCTCAAGCCCACGCTGCTTATGGTTATGACCGGTCTGATCACCACCTTTGCCGGATATACGTTGATGAACAGCTGCGTGCCCAAAATGCCGCTCAGCCGCTTCAGCGCTTACGCCAACCTGGTGCCGGTGTGCACCATCCTGCTCAGCATCGTGATTATGGGAGAAAGGCTGAGCCTCATTCAGGCCGTCTGCTGCCTGGCCATCATGCTCGGTGTGTATATAAGCCAGCAGGAAAAGAATGTTTTGCCCTGGCGCAGAAAAGCCTCGGGCAAGTAGATTCAGGCCGTTTCCATAAAATGTTCCAATTTTTTTGGCCTATTTCAAAGCCCCCCCCAAGCCTTGCCAAGCTCCGCTCGCATCAGGTGCGCATGGGCGGGATAAATTCCCGTTTGCGGTTGTTGAAGTGCTCGAATAAATGATCGGCAAACAACCTGACCCGGTGCGGCAGCCTGCCCGGCGGCATGGTCAGGCTGAGCTTGGCGGGTTCGCCATGCCAGTCGGGCAATAGCGGAATGAGCAGCCCGGCGGCCATGAAATATTTGCCCATGGTCAATTCCAATTCCATAAACCCGTGCCCGTCCAGCACCAGCTCCAGGCCGGAGCCCATACTGTTGACAATATGTGCAGGCCGTAGGGATAATTTTTCCGTAACTCCGTCGCGTTGCAAGATCAAACTGTTGCGGTTCGGCCTGGCCAGGGCCACAAAGGGCAGTTTATTCAAATCCGCAGGTGTTTGCGGCGCCGGGTATGAGTGTAGCAGCTTGGGCGAGGCATACAGCGCGGGGCGCAAGGTGGCCAGCTTGCGGACCTTAAGGTCCGAACTGGGCAATTCCCCCACCCGGATGTCCAGGTCGTATGGTTCGGAATGCAGGTCTACCCAGCGGGTATTGAAATAGACATTGAGCTCGATATCCGGATATTTGCTCGCAAATGAGCTGAGGCAGCCCCTGAAGAACAAAAAATACAAATCCGCAGGCACGGACAGGCGCACGCTGCCCTGAGGCAGTTGCTGCTCCAGAACCAATTTTTCCTGGGCTTCGTGCAGTTCCTCCAGAATATACTCGCAACTTTTACAAAAGCCCTTGCCGCTTTCGGTGAGTTCAACGTTGCGGGTATTGCGAAACAGCAATTGCGCGCCCAGCGCTTTTTCCAGGGCGGCAATGCGCCGCGACAGCGTCGGCAGCGGCACTTCCAGCGCTTCGGCAGCCAGGGTAAAACTCTTGCGATTAGCCACTTCTACAAAAAAAGGCAGATATGAGAGAATCTTGTGCATGTTGATTATTTCAATTTAATTAATAGTGTCTTTATAAATAATCATTTTCTTTTGATATCATCAAGATTACTTACTGTCCACACCGAGCGTACTCGTGGCCTGTGGGAGGTTGTTATGCATATGAAGAAAATTCTCGGTATTATTTTGTTGGTTGGTACGGGCGGCTTGCTCGTGGCCTGTAATAATTCTGAAACCCGGATGCAGGCGCCGCCGCCTGTGACTTATTCCATTGTGGAGAAACAAAAAATCAGTCTCAGCACGGAGCTGCCGGGCCGGGTGTCCGCTTTTGTGGTGTCGGAAGTCCGGCCGCAGGTGAGCGGCATCATCACGGAACGCCTGTTTGAAGAAGGCGCTGATGTTGAAGCCGGGCAGGTGCTCTATCGTATCGATCCGGCGCTGTTCCAGGCCGAGGTCAAGAGCGCCGAGGCCAATCTGGCCATGGCCGAAGCCGGCGAAATGTCCGCGCGGCGGTTGGCCGAGCGCTACGCCACGGTGGTGGCCAGCAATTCCATCAGCCGCCAGGAATATGATAATGCCAAATCCGCCGCGCTCACGGCCCGAGCGGAAGTGGAAGCGGCCCGCGAAGCATTGCGCACAGCCCAGATCAACTTGAGCTACACCGAAGTGACTGCTCCGGTCAGCGGGCGGGTGGGACGCTCTTTTATTACCCCCGGCGCGCTGGTAACCGCCAACCAGGGGGCAGCCTTGTGCACCATTCAGCATTTGGACAGGGTGTATGTGGACGTTACCCAATCCAACGTGCAGATGCTGCGCTTGCGCCGTGCCGCCGCTGATGGGCAGGTGCAGACCAGTGCGGACGGCGCGATCAAGGTGCGTCTGATTCTGGAAGACGGCACCCCATATGCCCGCACGCCGCGCAACTCCATGGAAGCTGAATCCGTAAACTGGATTGTCGGCGAATTGCTGTTTTCCGAGGTCAGCATTGACAAGGGCACCGGGGTGGTGACCATGCGCGCCAAGTTTTATAACCCGCAAGGCCTGCTTCTGCCGGGCATGTATGTGCGAGCCGTAATCGAGGAGGGCGAGCAGGATGGCGTGATTCTGGTGCCGCAGCGGGCGGTGCTCAAGGACAACCAGTCCCGGCCTTATGTGTATGTTTTGAGCAGCGATGGCGAAATGGCAAGCGGCGAAGAGAGCGTTGTGCAGGCCAGTCAATTTCGCGTGGAAATGCGCTTTGTGGAAATTGTCCGCAATGTCGGCAGCAAGTGGCTGATCAGCTCCGGACTCAATGAAGGCGACCGCTTGATGATTGACGGTCAGGTCAAGGCCGCCCCCGACGCCCTGGTCAGCGGCAGACTGCTGCCTGAAGGCTCGGTGCTTAGCGCCGGACGCGAACCCGATACGCTGGTGAGGTAGGCATATGGCCCAATTCTTTATTAATCGTCCTATTTTTGCCTGGGTTATCGCCATATTGATCATGCTGGGCGGCGGTTTTGCGCTGGCGACCTTGCCCATTGCCCAATATCCCAATATTGCTTCGCCGGAAATATCCATTTCCGCCATGTACCCCGGCGCTTCGGCAAAAACCGTGGAAGACTCGGTCACGCAGGTTATTGAGCAGCAGATGAAAGGCATCGATAACCTCATGTATATGTATTCCACCAGCGACTCTTCCGGGCGGGCCACCATCAACTTTGCCTTTGAAGCGGGCATTGACGTGGATATCGCCCAGGTGCAGGTGCAGAACAAATTGCAGCTGGCCACGCCGCTTTTGCCCGAGGCCGTGCAGCGGCAGGGTATTTCCGTCAACAAGTCGGTGCGTAACTACCTTCTGGTTATTTCTTTGGTTTCGGAAAATAACTCGATGACCAACGGCGATATCGGAGACTATATTGCCAGTTATTTGCAGGACCCCGTCAGCCGCCTTGAAGGCGTGGGCGAAACCACGGTGTTTGGAGCGCAATATGCCATGCGCATCTGGCTTAACCCGGAAAAGATGGAGCAGTACAAGCTCAATCCTTCCGATGTGGCCGCAGCCATTAGAAGCCAGAACGACCAGGTTGCCGGGGGGCAGGTGGGCGCAGCTCCGGCCATGCCCGGGCAGGAAATCAATATCACCGTCAACGCCCGCGCCCGCTTTGAAACCGTAGAGCAGTTTGAAAATATCTTCCTGCGCACCAATGAAGAAGGCGCGGCCCTGTTTCTCAAGGATGTCGCCACCATTGAGCTGAACAACGAATCGTTCATGGCCGAATCGCTGTTTAACAACATGCCCTCGGCAGGTCTGGCCATCAAGCTTGCTTCCGGCGCCAACGCTCTGAACACCGCCGAAGCGGTCAAGGCGGAAATAGCGGCGTTGTCCGTGTATTTCCCGGAAGGGCTAAATTACAACTTCGCCTATGACACCGCGCCGGTCATCAGCTATTCCATCAAGGCGGTGTTCCAGACCTTGATTGAGGCCATTGTGCTGGTCTTTCTGGTCATGTTTCTGTTTTTGCAAAGCTTCCGGGCTACCATCATTCCCACCATCGCCATCCCGGTGGTGCTGTTGGGCACCTTCGGGGTTCTGTCCATTGCCGGGTTTACCATCAACACCCTGACCATGTTCGGCATGGTGCTGGCCATCGGCCTGCTGGTGGACGACGCCATCGTGGTGGTGGAAAACGTGGAGCGATTGATGCGCGAGGAGGGGCTAGGCCCCAAGGAAGCGGCCAAAAAATCCATGCAGCAGGTCACCGGCGCTCTGGTCGGCGTGGCCCTGGTCATCTCTGCCGTGTTTGTGCCCATGGCCATGATGGGCGGATCCACCGGGGTCACGGCCATGACCTTGTCGGTATTTGTGGCCATTGTGCTCACCCCGGCCCTGTGCGCCACCATGCTGCCCAAAACAGTGCACCTGGTCAGCAGCGGTTTTTTTGGCCGGTTCAATCATTGGGTTGAGAATACGACCCGGAAATACCAGGGCGTGGTGGGTAAAATGATCGGCAAGCCGCGGCGCTGGCTGGCGGCTTTCTGCGCTTGCCTGGCTCTGACCGGGGTGCTCTTCTGGAATTTGCCCTCGTCGTTTTTGCCCGAGGAAGACCAGGGCGTGCTGATGCTCAGTGTTCAGCTTCTGCCCGGGGCTACTTTTGAGCGCACCAATGAAGTTATGCAACAGGTGCAGGATTATTTTCACGAAAATGAAGCCGACACTGTGAAAAGCGTGATGACGGTGTCCGGGATCAGTTTTGGCGGTTTCGGCCAGAACATGGGCCTGGGTTTCATCATGCTCAACGACTGGAGCGAGCGGAAGGATGCGGAAGCTAAAGTCGCGGCTGTGGCCGGGCGGGCCATGGCTCATTTTTCCCAACTGCCGGAAGCTAATATCTTTGTTTTTGCGCCCCCGGCGGTAATGGAGCTGGGCAACGCAACCGGGTTTGACTTTGAGCTCGTCGACCGCGCCGGGCTGGGGCACGATGCGCTGATGTCCGCCAGAGGGCAAATTCTGCAAATGGCCGCCGCACATCCGGCCCTGCGTAATGTGCGTCCCAACGGCATGGACGATGTCGAACAATATCAGCTGGATATCGACATGGCCAAGGCAGGCGCGCAAAGCCTGGAC
>CAZNBK010000075.1:0-9732 GCA_964571105.1 uncultured Desulfovibrionaceae bacterium | reverse complement strand
TATGGGCAGAGTATTTAGTTTATAATTACAAACATTGCAGCCCACGTCGTGCAGATTTGGCTTTCCGCTAAATCTGCCGCGCTCAGCCCACTTTGAACACAAAACGGCGCATGGAGACATTGAGGACCATGCCCAGGAGGAAGGAGTTGACCAGCGTGGCGCTGCCCCCGTAACTTATAAAGGGCAACGGTATGCCCACCACGGGCATCATGCCCAGCACCATCCCCATGTTTATGAGTATCAGCCAGAAAAAATAAAAAAACGCGCCCGCCGCTATGTAGGTGCCGAATCTGTCTTTGGCGTCTCTGGCGGTATTGCAGATACATAATAAAAATAGGCAGAACAGGGTCGTGAGTGTGGCGCAGCCTGCAAACCCCCATTCTTCGCCGAATACGGCCAGGGCAAAGTCGGTATGGTTTTCCGGCAAAAAGAGCAGCTTGTCCTGAGTGCCCTGCAAAAACCCCTTGCCCCAGGTTTGTCCCGAGCCGATGGCGATTTGCGACTGGATGATGTTCCAGCCCGAGCCTTTGGGGTCACGCTGCGGGTCCAGGAAGGTGTAAACCCGCTCTTTCTGATAATCATGCATAAAGTGCCAGCCCACAGGCAGGAGCAGCGGGATCAGCACCACGAGCACCAGGAGCACCTTCAGTTTAACGCCGCGGAATAGAATCATGCCGCCCATGATCAGCAGCAGATTCAAGGCTGTGCCCAGGTCCGGCTGAAGCAGGATAAGACCCACGGGCACCATGCAGATGCCGGTGATGCCCAGCAGCTGTCTCCAGTCCAAGGGATTTTTACCCCTGGCCAGGAAACGCGCGCAAATAAGCAGGATTGCAATTTTGGCCAGCTCGCTGGCCTGTACGTTGAATAAACCGAAATTGAGCCAACGGCGGGCGTTTTTAATCACCTCGCCGAACATCAGGGTTAGTATTAATAGTACTACAGCGGCCACGTATACGCCCACGGACATGCTTTTCAGATGCCGATAGTCAAAAAGCAGCGTCCCCAGCATTACGGCCAGACCGGCCAGGCCCCAGACCATCTGGCGCTGATAAAAGGTGGTTACCACCATGCCGTCTTCGTGCAGCACGCCGCCCGCGGAGTAAAGATTGATGATCCCCAGGGCGAAGAGCAGCAGAGATAAAAATAACAGCCCCCAATTCATATGCAGCAAAAGCCGCGGCGCGCCGTTGGTCATTACTGGCTCCTCTCTCTGTTAAACAGGGACCGGGCAGCCCCCTGGCCTTCTTGCGGGTTGGACCCTGCCGAGCCGTTGCCGCGCGGGGTCTCCGGCGGGCTGAGCTGGAACGGGCCGGATTCCGCAGCTTCCGCGGCTCCGGCGGCGTTTTGCCCGCCGTCTTCCTGGGCACCGGCTCCGGCCAGCGTACTAAGGCCGACGGGTGTTTGCGGAGCAGCCACATCTGCGCGCACCGGTCCCAGAATGTAATCATAAACTTTTCTGGCTACCGGCCCGGCCACGGACGAACCGCCGCCGCCGTGCTCCACCATAACCACCACCACATAACTTTTATCCTCAGTGCGCGCCCAGGTGGCTATCCAGGCGTGATCGCGGTGTTTATACTCCATTTCGTGCGTTTTCAGGCGCACATCGCCGATTTTGACCACTTGGGCCGTGCCGGTTTTCCCGCCCATGACCACGTCCGGACGATTGAGCACCCGGGCGGTGCCGCCGGTTACGGTCAAGCGCATGCATTCGAGAATGAAGTCCAGATCGGCCTGCGGGGAAGGCAAACGGCCCATTTCTTCAACCGGTTCATCAAGCAGGAGGCTGAGTTTTAAAATTCTCCCCCCATTGAGCAGGGCGGCCAGATAACGGGCTATTTGCACAGGGGTTACCAGGGTGAAACCCTGCCCGATGGATACGTTCAGGGTTTCTCCGCGCTGCCAGGGTTCTTCCTTGACTCGCATCTTCCATTCGCGGGTAGGCACCAGGCCGCTGCGCTCGTGCGGCAGTCCGATGCCGGTGGGCGTCCCGAACCCGGCTGCAAAAGCAATTTTGGAAATGCGGTCAATACCCATCTTCTCGCCCATGACATAGAAATAAACGTCGCAGGACTGCACCAGGGCCTGGGTCATATCCACGGCCCCGTGCCCGCCTTTGCGCCAGCAGCGGAAAGTGCGGTTGCCCAAGGTTGTTTCGCCGGTGCAGGTAACCCGTTCTCTGGGGTTTACTCCTTCCTGAAGCAGGAGTTCGGCCATGAGCAGTTTCCAGACCGAGCCGGGCGGATAGGCACTCTGGATGGTGCGGTTTTGCAGCGGTTCTCTGGAGTCGGTGGACAGCTCTTCCCACTCTGCAAACGACAGGCCTGAGGTGAAGCTGTTGTTATCGTAGGAGGGTTGCGTGACCAGAGCCAGCACCTTGCCCGTGTCCGGCTCTACCACCACCACGGAGCCGGACTGCTCGCCAAGGGCCTGGGCGGCCACTTCCTGGAGTTCCAGGTCCAGGGACAGGGTGACATTGGTGCCGTTTTGCGGCGCCTGGACCATCCGCCGGTAAAGTACCCGCTGCCTGGCGTCGACCATGATTTTATCCATGCCCTTGCGACCACGCAGGGTGTTTTCCAGCACCAGCTCCATGCCCTGTTTGCCCACGGCATCGCCCAGGGACAGCGCCGGATCGGCTTGCAGCTCTTTTTCATTGGCTTCGGCCACGTAGCCCAGGATGTGGGCCAGCAACTGGCCGTAGGGATAGTGGCGGCGCGTGCGGGTAATAATGGACAGGCCGGGGTGCTGGTGAATACGGGCCTCGGTTTTGGCCAGCAGATCAAACGACATGTCCGGGATGAGCAGGATGGGCTCGAATTTTTTGACTTTGCCCAGGTCTTGCTGATACTTGGCCTGCAAGCGTTCCAAAGGAATTTCGGTCCATAAACTGACCAGGGCCAGGGCGTTGTTTATGTCCGGGCAGTCTTCCCGAATCAGCGCCAGGGCAAAGGCCGGGCGGTTTTTCGCCAGGAGCCGACCGTGGCGATCTTGCAGGAAACCGCGCGGCGCGTAAATGCGTTCAGAGCGCAGGTGGTTGGCTGTGGCCTCACGCGCCAAGTCTTGCCCCCGGTGGATTTGCAAAAACCAGAAGCGCACCGTGAACAGAATAAAAATCAGCGCCACCAGGATTTGGAGTAGAACAAGCCCGAAGCGAGGCGGTTGATATTCTTCTATTTCCAATTCAATTCTGGGCATGGGGTACCATTTTGTCGCGCAGGGCAACAGCAAAAAACCACAGCGGCGGCAACAGCAGCATTTGGATCAAACTTTCCATCAGCAGCCGGGAGTGGGGTAAGGTCAGGCCCTGGAAGGCGGCCATGGCCTGGGTGAATACATAGTGCCCGGCCCCGGCGGACGCGGAGACCAGCAGCACAAAAAGTATGTTTTCCTGTTCCAGCAAGGCGCGGCCCAAATAAAAAATCAAGATGACCATGGTATAGGACAGGAGGGAGCTGCCAAAGGCCAGCGTGCCCGTGCCTTCCTGGAGCAGGATGACGCAGATGAATAACCAGAAGGTTTGGGCTTTTTTCCGTTCTTGCAAGGCAATGATCAAGCCGATGAGCAGGATATCGGTGCCGGGCAGCCAGTTTTGAACAAGCAGGCCCAGGGACAGGAATATCGCCCACCAACCGATATTGAGCACGGACATCCTACTGTTCCTCGCCCTGGTATTCCCGGGAGAGCACGTCCTCGGGAAGAACTTCACGGGGCATGATGTCCGGCACCAGAGAAGGAAGCTTGCCGCCCAGGCCGTACGGGCCCTCGCGCACATGCCGGATGCGCGTGCCCGGCAAGGGGGATTGCAAAAGAAGCACCTCCTCCTGATTGTCCAGTCTGGCCAGGGGTTCGGCCAGAATCAACTGAAAAGGGGATGTGTCTGACTGCCGGGCTTCCACCACCCTGGCGCAGGGAATACCTTTGGGAAAAATTCCGTCCAGCCCGGAGGTAATGAAAATTTCGCCGGGCGCGATACGCACGTTGGGCGGCACATAGTCGATTTCCAGCATTTCATCGCCCATGCCCGAGACAATGCCCGGCACGCGTCCACGTTGGGAAATAACTGCCACCCGCGAGTTGGGGTCGGTAATCAGCAACACCGTGGAAGAATGCGGCGCGGCTCTAAGCACGCTGCCCACCAGGCCATGCGGAGTGGTTACCGGCGTGTGCGTGGTGGCCCCGGATAAAAAACCTCTGTCCAGAGTGATGGAGTCCAGGGCGGCCTGCGGCCCCAGCCGGTTGGCGATAACCCGGGCGCCCACGCCCTTCCACTGGTCCGGCGGTCCCATGCTCAACAGGTCGCGTAGACGAAGCAGTTCTTCACGTTCTTCCGTGGCCAGAGCCAGCTCGGCTGTGAGCTGGTCCACGCGGTAGCGCAACTGCCCGTTTTCTTCCGTGGTATTAACCAGATAGATATAGTGTTTCCAGAGATCGGCGATGTTGTCGGCCACCCAGCGGCATGGGCCGAGGATATAGCCGACCACTTCCAGGCCGGTATATTCGGTCAGGCGGTCAAGCGATCCGGTCCTCTGGTTCCAGGAGTATAACCCCAGGTACAAAAATAGCCCCAGGATCACAAAGAGCAGGATACGCTTAAATCTCACGTTAATCTATACAAACTTCCTTGAGGATGTGAATGTTGTCCAGGGCCTTGCCTGTGCCTACAACCACGGTGGACAGCGGATCGTCAATAATCGTGATGGGCAGAGAGGTCTCTTCCCGGAGCAGCTGATCCAGCCCTTTCAGCAGCGCGCCGCCGCCTGTGAGCACTATGCCCCGGTCCACGATATCCCCGGCCAGTTCCGGCGGGGTCTGTTCCAGCGCGATGCGCACGGCCTGAACTATGGATTCCACCTGCTCGGAGATGGCTTTACGCACTTCCTCGGAAGTTATGATAATGTTTTGGGGAATTCCGGTAACCAGGTCGCGGCCTTTGACTTCCACTTCCTGTTCCGGGTCCATGGGATAAGCCGAAGCCACCTTGATTTTGATTTCCTCTGCGGTGGAATCGCCGATGAGCATGTTATACTTGCGTTTGACGTGCGTTTTGATGGCTTCGTCCATTTTGTCTCCGGCCACGCGCACAGACTTGGAGTAAACAATGCCCGACAGGGAAATAACCGCCACTTCCGTGGTGCCGCCGCCGATATCCACCACCATGTTGGAGGTGGGCTCGTGAATGGGCAGGTTGGCCCCGATGGCTGCGGCCATGGGTTCCTCAATGAGGTATACTTCACGGGCGCCTGCGCTTTGGGCCGATTCTTTGACCGCGCGCTTTTCCACCTGGGTGATGCCGGTGGGCACGCAGATCATGATGCGGGGGCGCACCAGGCGGCGGGAATTGTGCACTTTGAAAATAAAATGGCGAAGCATGGCTTCGGTGATTTCAAAATCGGCGATGACCCCGTCTTTCATGGGGCGGATGGCATCGATATTGCCGGGGGTACGGCCAAGCATGCGCTTGGCGTCTTGCCCCACGGCCAGGACAACATTGTTGCCGCGATGGTCCTTTTTCACTGCCACCACTGAAGGTTCGCGCAGGACAATGCCTTTGCCCTTAACATACACGCAGGTGTTGGCGGTGCCGAGGTCTATGGCCAGGTCGTTGGAAAACATACCCAACATTGCATCAAAGAGTTTAGACATAGGTGAAAGCCTTTATTGTTCTGAATGCTTTGGCGTCAACGCAGCACTATTCTCTATAACTGCCGCGCTGTCAAGATTGCGACCCAATTAAAGCCTGTTGGGCAACAACTGTTTTTTTGCCTCTGCATACGCTTATTTGCGGTGAAGTCAAGGTCTTTTGCGGGATCGGGGCGCTGCTGACGCATGCGGCGGTTTGCCGGGCATGGTCAAAACCGGGTTTAAGTGTTATATAATTTTCATCACACCGCGTTTTTTTTTACGGGGGAGGAGGCAGTATGATTGAAACCTTGTGCGCGCCGCCGCTGTGTTTGCGTTTGGTCTGGAAAGACAACGGGATTGACCGCATCGACCTGTCACTGCTCAAAGACAATGACTCACGTGAGCTAAAGACTCCTGAGGGCGAAGCCCTGCAAGCGGCCCTGGACGACTATGTGGCCGGGAAGCGGGTGCAATGGCCGGACCTGCCGTTGCGCTTAAGCAAATTGCCGCCCTTTACGCATAAGGTGCTGACCATCCTGAAAAACAAGGTGCCGCCCGGTAAGACCATGACCTATGGGCAGCTGGCCAATTTGGCCGGGAACCCCAAGGCCGGACGGGCCGTGGGCCGGGCCTTGGCCGCCAATCCCTGGCCTCTGGTGGTGCCCTGCCACCGCATCGTTGCCCGGGGCGGCGGTCTGTGCGGATTCAGCGCCGAAGGCGGCGTTGATCTCAAACATTGGCTCCTGGAACTGGAGCGCGGCAATCCTTCCCGGCTAAAGCGCTAGCGCCAGGGCTCTCTTCTGGGCTGAGTGGGGGCGCTGGATAATTGACAATGGAGAATTGACAATAGTCAATTAAAGAGGCCCTCCCCAAAAAAATCGGGGTTAAGGAGGGTGAGGGTCCGGGAGAGGGAACCTAAAGGGCCTCAGGTCCTTTTGGTTCCCTCTCCCGGTTATAGAAAAAGGCGCAAACGTTTCCGCTTGCGCCTTCCAGGAGCCGGACACCCGGCACGAACTGTTACCGCTGCTCCCTTTCGGGCCTGACGGGGTTGGCAGCAGCACCGCCGCCCGGCTCCCGTAAAAAACGGCCATGTCGGCCCGTTCAATTGACAATAATATACACGTAAGTCGCGTTTTGGCAAGCTCGTTGTTTGGTGTCGCCATTTCGAGCGGGAAAATATTGTTAAGTTTTTAAGCAATAATTTTGCCCGATTCCGGGCAATCAGCGCTGGGAAGGGCGCTCATCCAACCCTTATACGCACTCTCAAACTCATTCAATATTTCAGCCAATAGGCGGACGCGGGAAACCGGGCTGCCGATTTCGGCCAGCAGCGAGGTGATGCGCTCGGGTTCGGGCAACTCTTCGGGCAGGGCATTGACGTTGCAGCCGATGCCGAGCACGGCCCAGTCCAGTTCCTCGGCGCGGAAGCCCAGTTCCAGGAGCACGCCGCAAATCTTGCGCCCATTGACCAGCACATCGTTGGGCGCTTTAAACTCGGCGGCGAGAGGGGCAAGGCGGGTAACGGCCCGGGCCACGGATTGCGCGGCCAGGGCTGTGATCTGTGCGAGTTGTTCGACAGGCATGGCCGGGCGGAGGATAAGGGAGAATTCCAACCCGCGCGGGGTAGATACCCAGGCATGCCCTTTACGGCCCCTGCCCTGATCCTGGCGTTCTGCCGCGACCACCGCGCCTTCCGGCCCGTTTTGCGCGGCCCAGAGCATGGCTTCGTTGTTGGTGGAGGTGGTTTCCGCTAAAAAACGCCAGTCTTTACGCCCCAGCACCCGGGTGTCCAGCCAGGCGGCAAGTGCAGCCTGGCTCAGGGGTTCGGCCTTGGCCAGCAGGGCATAGCCTCGCCGGGTGGCCGCTGCAATGGCGTGCCCTTCGCGGCGCAGGGCCTGGATGTGTTTGGCTGTGGCCGCGCGGCTGATTCCAAGCTGGACGGCAATAGCCTCGCCGGAAACCCAACCGCCACTCTCCTCAAGCAAGGCAAGAATCCGGGCTTTTCGATCCGGCTTGGCTGAGCGGGACGATCTAGTTGTCACGATATTGTAAACCATTTTTTATATTTTTTGAGTTGACAATGTCGATGGGCTCATTTAAATCGGCTTCACTGTTGGGTGAAACTCTAAACCTGAACTGAGCCGACCATGCATGAACTTATCAGCCGGGCTTTGAATCGCGCCGCCAGGGGCGAAGGGCCGGACGTGCCGCTGCTTGAGCTAATCGTTGCTGAATTGCCCGGTAACCTGCCGCATTTGGCCGCCGATCTTATGGCTGTGGCCCGACTGCTCGCTTCGCATAACCGCAAAACACCATTTGCCTGCGGCATTCTCAATGCCAAGTCCGGGCGCTGTGCGGAAAATTGCGCCTTTTGCGCCCAGTCGGGGCATCATGCCACATCCGTGCTTGAGTATCCACTGCTTTCAATCGACCGGTTCAGGCGCCGGGCTGCGGAACTGGCAGAGCAGGGCGCCGCTTATATGGGCATTGTCTGTAGCGGGACTGCACCGGGTGAGCGGGATTTTGCACGCCTCTGCGAGGTCGCCGCGCGCATCAAATCAGAATACGGCATCAAGCTGTGCGCTTCCCTGGGGGTGCTCGACGCGGCCCAGGCCGTAGCGCTCAAGCAGGCCGGATTCAGCAGCTATCACCACAATCTGGAAACTGCGGCTTCGTTTTATTCACAGATCTGCACCACACATGAGTACACGGCCCGCCTGGACACTGTGCGGCACGCTCTGGACGCTGGTTTGCGCGTGTGCAGCGGCGGCATATTCGGTTTGGGTGAAACTTGGGCGCAGCGGCTGGAGCTGGCCCTGACCCTGCGGGAACTCAAGGTGCACAGTGTGCCGGTGAATTTTCTCACCCCGGTTCCCGGTACGCCATTGGCCGACAAGCCGAGCCTTCCGCCTGCGGAGGCGTTGGCCGTTGTTGCCCTGCTGCGCCTGGCGCTGCCGTAGCAGGATCTCGTTATTTGCGGCGGTCGGGCGCAGACCCTGGGCGACCTGGAGCGGGCGGTGCTGCTGGCCGGGGCCAACGGGCTGATGGTCGGCGATTACCTGACCACCCGGGGCAGTGCTTGGAACCAGGACAAGCAAATGCTGGAGAGTGTAGGTTGGCGTCCGCTTGCTTAATCTCGGCCTTTGGGAGTGCGTGTGAATAAAAAAGGCGCAATAATCGGAATTGTCGGCACAGATACAGACTCCGGAAAAACCGTGGTTACCGGCGGTTTGTTGGCCGCGCTGCATGAACTTGGGGTGCGGGCGCAGGGCCTTAAACCGGTGCAGAGCGGCTGCGCGGTTCTGCCGGGCGGGGCTTTGCAGGCGCCGGATGTGGAAACCTGGCGGCAGTCTTGTCCGGAAGCGGATTGCACGGCCTTGATCACGCTCTCTGATGCTTGCTCGCCGCATCTGGCCGCCCGCCGAGCCGGACTGCGGTTGTCAGCCGGAGAGCTGGCTGCGCAGGTGTTCACGGCGGCAAAAGATGCTGAGCTGGTTCTGCTGGAAGGAGCCGGGGGTTTGCTTACCCCGCTCAATGACACCGAAACCCTGGCGGATGTTTTTCAAAAAGTGTGCACGGCGGTGCTGCTGGTAACGGCCAATCGGCTGGGCGCGGTCAATCATAGCCTGCTCACTCTGGAGGCGTTGCGGGCGCGGCGTATTTCGGTGGTGGGGTTTGTGCTCAACGAGCCGACAGCCACGGTTAAAGCTGATGAGCTGCACCAGGCGATTCAGGAGGACAATGCCGCGATCATCGCCAGGCAGGGCACAGTCCTCTGCCTGGGAGAAGTCCCGTATGTCAGCGGTTTGTCTGAGCCGGGGGCGACTGACCGGCCTTCCCGCTGGGGGGCGATAACCGCTGCGCTCATTCCAGTCGCCAGGGTGATCATGAATAATTATTGCGGGGCGCAGGGGGAGCACCCCCCTGCCGGGAAGACCAGGGGGGCCGCGCGGCTCCTGGCTCCGGAGGCATCAGCGCCAAAACAAGGAACAAGATAAAATGGCCGGGATATTTCTGGTGGCTGCCTACGCGGCCATGATTTGGTTTGTATTCTTGCGTGTGGGCAACCGCGCCACGGAAGAAGGCTTTTTCGTCAACAGCCGG
>CAZNBK010000074.1:4379-9771 GCA_964571105.1 uncultured Desulfovibrionaceae bacterium | reverse complement strand
CCACCCCGAACTCATGGCCGCTTATGAAGACCTGGGCAGCATGGAGCGCAAACTCGCGTTTGAAACCATGATCACCTGGGAGGCCACCCGCCAATACCGGATGGCCTGCCTCAGGCCCATTCTTGATTTCCAGGCCCTGCTGGTGGGCGACAAAGGCTGGCGGCAAACGTTCCCTGCGGAAATCAAAGACAAAGGCGTCCGCCTGCACAGCGAGCTTAGCTATTATGACCAGCTGCCCTTTTTTTACCCGCTCTCGGACATCAATTTCAACTGCACCAGCGCGCAAATGAAAGGCGCCGTAAACCAGCGCATCTTTGACGTGCCCCTGGCCGGGGCTTTTGTGCTCACCGACTGGCGCGAGCAGATGGATGCGCTGTTTGAGCCGGGAAAAGAGGTGATCTATTATAATGATGCGGCGGAAGTGCCGGAGCTGATTAAATACTATCTGGCGCACCCGGCTGAGCGCCGGAAGGTCAGCCTGGCCGCCCGGGCGCGCGTGCTGGCCGAGCATACCTATGCGCAGCGTTTACAAACCATTATCCAATGTATGCGCGAGGTCTACGCCCAGCCATGAGCGCCAAACCGCCCATTCTTATCTTGCAGATGCAGCGCATGGGTGATTTGATATTATCCTTCCCCCTGGCGGTCTGGCTGCTGCACCGTTTTCCGGGGCATCCGGTCTGGCTGGTGGGCGAAGAAGGCTTTTTCAAGGGCCTGCTGCCCATTGCCCCGACCATTACTTTTTTTCCGGTTCAGGCCATGCACCGCCTGCACGGCGGCAATTTCCATCTGGTGCTCAACCTCAGCCACCGCCCCGAGGCCGCCCGGCTGCGGCGGCATATCAACTGCGACGCCTGGCTGGGGCCCTACGCCGACGCCAACGATGAAATGCATATCGCCGGAGACTGGCAACTCTACCGCGCCAGCCTGACCCACAACAACCGCCACAATCTCTTTCATTGGTCCGACCTCAATGCCCTGGATATTATTCCGTATCAACAATGGTCCGGAACCGGCTGGCAACAGCCGCAACCGGCCCTGTCGCGCGGCGACCGCATCGGCCTGTTTTTAGGGGCCAGCGAAGCGGACAAACGCCCGGAAGCCGACTTCTGGGCCAAACTGACCAGGCATTTGCTCAAACTCGGCCTGCGCCCGGTGCTCCTGGGAGGGAAGCACGAAAGAAGCCTGGGCACTGAAGTTGCCCGCCTGACCAAAACACCGGCCTTGAACCTCTGCGGACGGTTTGACCTGCCCGGCCTGGTCTCTTTCATGAACAACCTCAGCCTGCTGGTCACCCCGGACACCGGCCCCATGCACCTGGGGGCCTGGCTGGGGCTGCCGGTGCTGAACTTGAGCCTCGGCCCGGTCAATGCCTGGGAAACAGGACCATACCAGCCGGGGCATGTGGTTGTGCGCTCAACTATTTCCTGCGCGGGCTGCTGGCAATGCACCCGCCCCAGCGTGTGGTGCCGGGAGTCGTTTTCCGCCTCGCGCGTGGCCTCGCTGATCCGCACCATCCTAGACCACAAAGCCCACGATCCGGAGCTCTCGGTAAAGGGCAAGCCCCCTTCCCTGGGCAAGCTCGGGCGGCTTGCTTTGCCGGGGCAAGAAATTTTTATCACCGGGCGCTATAAAGGACTTTATAATCTGGCGGCCCCCAATCCCCCCGGGGCAGCGAACGGAGAACCCGGGCAGAGCAGGTCCCGGCTTTTGCTGGACAGATTCTGGCAGGCATATTTCGCGCACAACCTGGGGCTTTGGGACCAGACGGCACTTAAAACCGCCGCCGCCGACATCCAAAACCATATCCCGCAATTGGCCGCCCCCTTTGCCAGGGCTTTGGACCGTTTGCGCCAAGACCTGCTGAACGGCCTCAAAGCGCGCCCCGCCCCGCTGGACTCCGATTTTTGGAAAAATTCCATGCCCCTGCTGCGCCCCCTGACCGGCTATCTGCACCTGCAATTGCAAAACAGCAATTACAGCGCTTCCAGCTTTGCCGCGGCCCTGGAATTAAGCGAATCTCTGCGCGAACTGCTGCGCTGATTTCGCAGTGGCGGCTTTGCCCAGCCGCGTCTGCCGCAGCGGAAAAAAAGTCCAACCTGAACTTTTTTGCCTGGTCGCAACAAGCTCATTTTTACCCTAACATACTGAAATAATTACACCTTCATGGTTGGAACACTCTTTGTATATATAGGCGCAAGGAGTATGAACCATGAAATTTTTGCCCATCGCACAAAATCTGCTGGGAACGCCTCAGGGCAGCAAGGGAAAATTCCGCAAAACTCAAACTGCGGACTTCGCCGATTTATTTGCCAAACGCGTTGCCGGTAAAGACGGGAAATCCGGCGCCCAGGCCCAGGCCAAGCATAACGTGAACGCCGAAGATTTTACCCTGAGCCGCGATGACGTGCTGGGCCTCATGCAGGAACTAAGCGCATCCGGGATCAGCAGCGACCGCTTGAACCGCATGAATCAGCTCCTTAACTCCGACGAGCCGATTACTCCGCAGGCTCTGGCCGACGCCATGCGCAACAATGAAATTTATGCAGACTTGACCAACGAAGAACTGCCCTTCCTGATCTCCGATGCGGAGCTTCGCGAGCTGAACGTCTTCTTCCAAAAGCTCGGTTTCAGCATGGAAGAAGCTTCCAAAGCCGTTGATCATTTGCGAAACGGCGGCGACGTGCAGGTTTGGGCGGCCATGTCCCAGCGGCTCAATGCCCTGGACCGGCAGGACCCCACCCAGACCATCGATGTCTCGGCACGGGAAATCGACACCCTGGCCAAGCTGCTTCGCCTGGATACCGACCAGCGGGAAACTTTGGCCAAACTGTTTGCCGGTGAAGACAAGCAGCTTACTCCGACCGCGCTGCAAAAAGCCCTGGGGACCATTGCCGGTGAAATGGCCCGGCGCAATGCCTCTGACGGCAAGCTGGATGAAGCCATGCAGGCTTCTCTGGAAAAAATTCGCACGGCCCTGGCCGAACGGCAAAAGATCGAGCAGGCCGCCGACAATCGCGGCGACAAGGACGCTCTGCAAAAACAGGCCATGTATAAAGATTCGGCCACGGCCAAAGCCGACGGCATGGCGCCCGCTCCGATCAAGGACAGCAAGCAATACAGCCATGACTATGCCCGGAATGTGGCAGAAAACGCCCGTGAAGGCATCCAGAACAACGAACCCCAGGCCGGAAAGCCCAACCAGCACGGTCAGCAGGCGCAGCAGGCGCAAACCGAAGCTGAACAGGACCTGGCCGAACATAATTTTTCCGGCAAGCAGCAGAACGACAAGCAGGACAACCGCGCCATGACCGGACGCGGCGCTGAGGCCCGCACAGCGGACAAGCAGCCCGTGCCCACAACCGGCGCTGAAAATACGACCCCGCGCAACGACTTTGCCGCTCAGATGAACCAGCCGCAAAATGCGCCGCAGCAGGTCGCCCAGGCGCCGGGACGCCCGGCCCATACCTTCTCGCAGCAAGTGATGCAGCAGGTGGAAACCGGCATCATGCGCAGCCTGCAGGACGGCACCAAGCAGCTTACCATTCAGCTTACCCCGGAAGATCTGGGTACGGTTACCGTGCTCCTTTCCGTGAAGAATAAGGAAGTTACCGCGATTTTGCGCCCGGATAATCCTGAATCGGTTCAGGCCATTGAAGATCAGCTGCACAAACTGCGTCTGGTCATGGAACAGAACGGGCTCAAGGTGGAACGCCTGGAAGTGCGCCCGCAGCTGCAAGACAGCACCGGCAACCAATCCTGGCAGAGCTTTGACCAGCATAACAGCGGCAAAGAAATGCACCAGCGCAATCAGGAACAGCAATTGAACCATATGCTCCGTTCCCGTTCCCTGGATGAGCTGGGCGGATCTGAAGAAGCAGCGCTGATTCCGCCGGTTATCCGCGAAAACAGCAGCGGCCTGGATGTGGTGGCTTAAATAGCCTTAAGGTTACAGGTTACAGGTTACAGGAGAAAGCAAATGGATCTCAGTTCCGTCAACCCCTATATTTACGGTCAGGCAGAAAAAGCCGCCAATGCCGGCGCCACGATCAAGAAAGACCTGGACAAGCTGGACTTCCTGAACCTGCTGGTTACCCAGCTGCAACATCAGGACCCTCTGGACCCCATGGACGACAAAGAATTCGTGGCCCAGCTCGCCCAGTTCAGCAGCCTTGAACAGCTGACCAACATCTCCGTGGGCATTGACGATCTCGGCACGGCCATGACCCGGCAGGAGCTGATCAACACCGCCAGCTACATCGGCAAAGACATCACGGCCAGCGGCTACAGCATCAGCAAGACCGGAAACGAGACCAAAGACATCAGCGAAGTCTATTATGAGTTTGATGAAAATGTGACCAGCTTGCAGATCAACGTATTTGACTCGAGCAATAACATTATCCGCACGGAAACCTTTGGCGGCGTTACAGCCGGACGTTATCCCTATCAGTGGGACGGCAAGAACTACAAGGACGAAATGCAGCCCGACGGCGTGTACAACGTCTACATAGCCGCCTTTAACGAAAACGGCCAGTCCGTGTTGGTCAGCACCGATGTAAGCGGTACGGTCAAAGCCGTGCAGCATGCCAATGGGCAGACCTGGCTGGCTCTGGGCGACGGGCGGATGGTTAACTTCAGCAACGTAAGCTACGTTGTTGATCCCAACGTGGGCAGCACGCCCCCCCCTGAAGACCCCTAGGGGTTGGGCGGCAATATAAGTAAACGGATTTGTAAACTTAACAAGCATGGGCCGGATTCAAGCCCCGGCCTTAAAACAAGAAGCATATTGGAGGATTATCATGACTGTTACTTCTAGCATGTGGACCGGCGTTTCAGGATTACTGGCTCATGGCGAACGCATGAGCGTGGTCGGCAACAACATCGCCAACGTCAACACGGTGGGCTTTAAAGGCGCCCGTATGGACTTTCAGGACTTTGTGCACCAGTACGTGGCCAGCGCCACCGGCCAGTCCCAGGTGGGACGCGGCGTTTCCATCGGCGCGGTATATACCGACTATTCGCAAGGCTCCTTTGAAAGCAGCAACGAAACCACTGACCTGGGCATCGCCGGTAAGGGCTTCTTCAAAGTAAGAAACCGCAATACCGATGAAGGCTATTACAGCCGGGCCGGCAACTTCCGGTTCAATACCGAAGGCTACCTGGTTGACCCGCACGGTTATGTGCTGCAGGGCTGGGAAATTCAGCGCAAGCTGCCCTCTCCGGCTGTGGCCGGGGCAGGCGCCGTCACTTCCGGTTCGGCCATTAAAGGCACGGGCGTGCCCAAAGATATCCGCCTGGATACTTTCACCTGCCCGCCCAAGCATACCAACAGCATGACCATGTACAACCAGTTGGACAGCACCCAGGGCGACAGAACCACGGATGCCGCTAA
>CAZNBK010000074.1:0-4369 GCA_964571105.1 uncultured Desulfovibrionaceae bacterium | reverse complement strand
ACCCCTTCTTTGCCCTGTCGCAAAAATGGGATGCCACCGACCCGGAAAACATTCCCCCGCTGGGTGAAAACAGCTATATTTACCAGACCAGTATCATGGTTTACGACGAAGGCGGCACGGCCCACGAACTGACCATATATTTCGACCCGGTTACCGAAGAAAACAACGTCGCCAACCCGGTCACCGGCTGGGACGATGCCGAACGGATATACGAATTTGTGGTGACCATGAAGCCCGAGGAAGATTACCGTAAATTCGGCACCGACAACCAGGAAGTCACCGATGCATCGCGCGGCCTGCTGATGATGGGCACCATCGCCTTTAACAAAGACGGCACCATGAAGGACATGAGCGCCTATGTGCCCACCGACCCCAACGCGGCCCTCGGCGCTGACTATGACTTGAAAAACCTGAACAACTGGAGCCTGGCCCCCATTTCCAGCAACGGCTACCCCATGCTGGCCCCCAACTTCTCGGGCATTGACGGGCGCAGCTCCGTGTATATGCCGGGCTCAAACACTGTGGTAAACCCCGACGTGCTGCCCAATACCATTGAAGTAAACCTGGGCATGCGCACCAAGGATACGGACTGGAACGTGGGCGCAGGCGGCAGACTCGCCTCCGGCATCGGTCTGAATAGAACCAACCTGTCCGGCCTCGGCCTGCAGGGCGAACGCAACGCCCAGGCCACCACCAACTACGGCGACACTTCGTCCACGCCGGTGGCTCCTTACCAGGACGGCTACAGCTTCGGTTTCCTCAGCCGGGTTACCGTGGACCAGAACGGCATTCTCAGCGGGGTGTACTCCAACGGCCAGACCTTGCAGCTCTACCAGATCACGCTGTACGACTTCATGGCCGAACAGGGGCTGTACCACGAAGGCGGCAACCTCTACTCCGAAACCCTGGCTTCCGGCCAGCCGTCATCGGCAGCGGCCAACAGCAGCGGTTTTGGACAGATTGCCTCCAACTCCCTGGAAATCTCCAACGTGGACCTGGCTCGCGAATTCGTGAACATGATCACCACGCAGCGCGGCTTCCAGGCCAACTCGAAAACCATCACCACGGTAGACACCATGCTGGAAACCGTGATTTCCATGAAGCGTTAGTAAAGAGATAAGTTTAATCCAAAGACATATGCTTCTTGCTTGAACCGGAGGGGCGGCAACGCCCCTCCGGATTCGCATATTTTCAAGGCCCGGCAAAATCTGCCGGGAAAGAGGCAGGGGCAGTTTACTTAAGTTGATCCATTACCCGATTAAGCTCCTGGGCCATCTGCGACAATTCCTGCACAGCCGCCGAAGACTGGATCATGCCTTCCGTGGTTTCGCCCACCACGATATTGATTTCATCAATGGACTTGTTGATTTCCTCGGAAGTGGCACTCTGCTCTTCCGCCGCCGTGGCAATGGAGGTCACCACCGCAGAGTTGGATGACGCCAGGTCCACAATTTCCTGCAAGGCTTCGCCGGAAGAATTGGCCAGTTCGGTGGCTTCGGTAACGCTCTTCACCGCGTTGCCCACTTCTTCAATATTGGTCCTGGCCGACTGCTGCACCGCCGTAATGCTGCTGCCCACTTCATGGGTGGCGGTCATGGTTTTTTCAGCCAGCTTGCGCACTTCATCGGCCACCACGGCAAAACCGCGCCCGGCCTCACCGGCCCGGGCCGCTTCAATGGCGGCGTTCAACGCCAGCAGGTTGGTCTGGTCGGCAATGTCGGAAATGACGTTCATCACCCCGCCGATGCTCTCGGCCTGATTGCCCAGATCTTCCATATTGGTTTGCAGGCCCTGGGCAATGGTGTTGACCTGATTGATGGAACCGACCACCTGGCTGACCAGGTTGGCGCCGGTAAGGGCCTTTTCCCTGGTGGCAGCGCTTTGTTCAGCGGCCTGCCCGGCATTTCTGGCCACTTCCAAAACCGTGGCGTTCATCTCGGTCATGGCGCTGGCCGTGGATTCCACTCGGTCACGCTGCATTTCCGCGCCGCGGGAAACCTGCTCCACCTGCGCGGACAGTTCTTCGGAAGCCGCAGCCACGCGGTTGGATATTTCCGAAGCCTGGCGGGCCACTTCCATCATGGTCTCCTGCTGCGAGCGGATTTCGGTGAGGTCGGTGAGTATTTCTATAAACCCGGCAACCTCGCCCTGCATGTCCGTAAGCGGTATGGCAGAAACCGAGACAACCATGCGGTTGCCCTGCGGGGTGACATAAGTTTCCTCGTTAATATTGGACTTCTGGTTCACGCAATTTTTGCCGATACATTTATCGGTTCCGCACTCCGGAGCCATGAGGATATCTTTACAGGATTTGCTGACCAAATCGCCGCCCACCACATTCTGGGCAATTTTATTGAAAAACAGCACCGTGCAGTCTTTGTCGCAGGCCATCAGGGGAACCGGCAGCGCGTCAATCAATTCTGTGTAGGCATTGCAAATACCGTTGATGGAATTGCCCAGAGCGCGGAAAGACCCCGGCAGGGCGGCCACATCGCCGCGATTCCGCAGCTTGCCGATGTTGATGTCATTGGCCAGCCCCGTGGCCACCTCAACCATGCCGCCGAGCATTTCCGGGATGCGGTTCATGGCCGAAACAACCGTACCGATTTCGCCCTTTTCCCGGCTTCTCACTTTATAATCAAAATTGCCCTCGGCAATGGCGCCGGCAAAGTTGGACAGGTCGCGCAGCACCCGGATGATGCCGATAATGATCAGCATGGCCAGCACGATGCCGATGATCACCCCAACCAGGCTGATGGTCAGCATGGTGGTCTGCGAGCGGGCGTTGGATTCAAGGACCCTGGTGCCCACCCCGCGCATTTCCGAATCCACCTGGGCGTTAAATTCAGTTATGTCCTTGGTAATGGAGTCGCCGATCTCATGCAGTTTTCCCATGCCGTCCCGGACGTGGTCCGCTTCCGTGAGCATGCTTCCAAGCCCGGCAACCAGTTCTTCATAAGCTGCCGTTAATGCGGCATACAGACGCTTGCCCTCGCTGGACAGCAAGTAGCCGCCCATACGGTCAAGATAGGGCTCCATGCTCTCAAGGCGCTCCCGGGCAACTTCCCCGTCTTCGGCGGTAAACGACTCGGCAAACCTGGCCAGGCTTGACAAGCAGAGTGAAAAATTGCTGTACGTCTCCGAAACATAATACAATGACTCCATATTGTTCATATCATGTGTATTTTTGGAGAGATCTTTGAGCAGTGTCAGACTTTCATTGACATTGGGGCGAATGGCCTGGTCATATTGCAACCTTATTTCCAAAGTTGAAGAGCGCACCTCTGCCAATGAGTCTTTAAAAGGTTGTATTCTGTCAATCAAAGACTGCAACATTTCCTGCCGGTACTCTATATGCGTTTCACTCAAAGCATTCTTGGCCAGATCTTCATATGCGGCAATCTGCGCATCGGCTTCGTCCATAAGTTTTTCATCATAAGAGTTTATAAAGTCATAGCTGTTGGAAACAGCTCTGGCCAGCGCGGTTTGCATATCGCTGACATATATATTTACTCTCGCCTGACGGCGATAATCCGTGAATCCATCAGACGACTTCTCGATGTCCACATAGCCGATTACCGCCATTGCAGCCGTCAGCACGATCATCAGCACAAAACCAAAAATTATCTTGAATTTAGTTGTCATAACGTCTCCCGCCTATCAACGGTTTTGTTTCCCACATGATCCACCCGCCGGAGCAGTTAACTCTAACCGGGCCAACCCACTAACCAGTACAACACCCAGACACATTGCAATGGACGTGGTATGTCGTTTAAAAATCATGTAAAAAACGAAATTTACTACCCTTGTAACTCTATGCAGCGTAAAAACTCAGTATCCCTGCAGGGCATTTAAGTTACCAGACACAGCGCAGTACATGTGCACAACGCTGTAAATCATCTGCCCCAAGATTCCCCCCACCTCCTCTTCTTGATCCATACCCACGGCTTCAAGATACAATTATCGCATGTTAACGGTTATAATATTAGACAGGCGGCACTGCCCGCATGTTATTTAAATAGCACAAACCCATCGACGCTTTCAAGCTCTGTTTCAGGGGCTGCCCACGGATTTATTCGGATAAAAATGCCCCTGCCTAATTTATATGCAGCGCCAATCTTATCGGCAGACCTGCCCGCTTGCTTAACCGGTATTTGCTTTTTTTGCTTACATAATCGTATACCTCTCGGTCGCACGTCCTGTGCGGGATTCGAGGGTCGCTCACAAAAAACGTCGTTTTTGTTTCGCTCCCCCTGCGGGGCCACCGCACGACTTCATCGCATACCTCTCGGTCGCACGTCCTGTGCGACACGAGAGGGTCGTTCGCAAAAAACGTGGTTTTTGCTCTCTCCCGCTGCGCGGCCACCGC
>CAZNBK010000073.1:5376-9928 GCA_964571105.1 uncultured Desulfovibrionaceae bacterium | reverse complement strand
CTGGCCGGGGTTGTCTCCAAAAACCTGATCAAAGACGTCTTTTATCCGGAAATGAGCTCCCGCAACCTCATGCAGCTTACCCGGGGCGTGATCCTGATAATCTGCATGGTGGCCACGGCCATCGCCATCGGCCTGCCGTCCGCTTACTTGCTGACCTCGCTGGGCTTTGACCTGATTCTGTCCTGCCTCTTTGTTCCGCTCACCCTGGGCCTGTACTGGTCAAAAGCCAACGGCATCGGCGCCATTGCCGGGCTGCTCGGCGGCATTGCCTTCCGCATAGTGGGCGCAGGCATCGCTTACGGCTTCACCGTTGAATCCATTGCTGCGGCCACAACCACGGACACCTGGTATTACTTCACCCTGGGCGGTCCGCTGGTTTCGTTGATTTGCATGGTCATCACCACTTTGGCCACCCAAAAAATCGATCAGCCCATCAAGCTGGAAATCGAACCTGACCCTGCCTAAACTGATACATGCATCCGGCGTCACGGACACGCGCAAGCAGCCCCGTGACGCCGGAGCGTAAGGAAATTCTTATGTCGTCTAATTTCAGCCAGGTCCAATTCATCGGCTATGCCGTTTCCACCAAACCGGCCTTTTGCCCGGCAAGTAGCGACGCTGATCTGGGCAACAGAAAATATTACCTGGGCGATGCCGATAGCGAACGGGACATCGAGCAGCGGCTTGATTTGCTGGCCAAGGCAGTGAGCCGCGCCCAAAACGCCTTTACCCAAAGCCCGGATGTCTTCAAGGTTTTTGTGATTCCTGAATTTTTCTTCCGCGGCGCATACGGCGCTTACACGGGAAAAGATATTGAAGCCCGCCTGCAGGACAGGCTCGGCAAGTTGTTGGCCGAATTCGGCGCAAGCATTGATATGGCCTTGTGGGGTTCCACCATTCTTGCGGAAAAGCCCCTGGATTTAAATAATCCGGCCATAAAAAACGCCTGCACCCTGGGTGACGAATATCTGCATGTTTATGAAACCTGCCGCGATTTCAGGACAAATATCGGCAAAGCCACCCCCACGGTCCGGGATATTCTGTTTGAACTGGACGTGCTGGAAGACCCGGCCACGCGCACAAAAGAACCGGAGCAGGACCCGCTTGCCGCAATCATGGAACAGCTCCTGCGCGGCTGCGACCGCAGCGCGCCGGTTACGGTCAGCAATAAATGCCAGATCACCCTTGGCCGCGACCGCTGCCTGACCGTGCAAAAACAGTTCAAGTCCTGCGTTGATTTTGTCTTGAATTATCACCACGACAGCGCAAAACAGCAAAACAACAAAGACTGTTATTTGCAGACCTTTGTCAAATATCCGCCCATTGCGCAAACCGGCAGCGAAGACAAGCAGCACGACCTGGATCAATACTGCATCTTTGCGTGGAAGAATCTGAAAATCGGCGTGGAAATATGCCTCGACCACATCCGCGGGCGCTTGAGCAAGCTGGAAAATAACTTGGATTTACAAATTATTCCTTCCTGCGGGGCGGAAGTCACGCCCGGCTTTATCGCTGCCAGGGCAGGCGGGTATGTGTTCAACTGCGACGGCGATTATACCCTTGAGGATGCCCAAAACGGAGCCGATGCCCATACCCAGCTTTATCGGGTGGAAAAGGGCGGCGACCCGGCGAGCGGAATGCCCGCCCAACTGGGCAGCCGCATTGCCCCGGCGCAAATCTTGCCGGTTGAATTTACCGGCATTGAGCGCATCTTCCCCAAGGGGGCCGGAGAATTGCACGTTTACGCCCCGGCGCGGTTATAAACTAGTAGCCCTTGCCTTTATCGTATACCTCTCGGTTCGCACTTCCTGTGCTCACGCTCGAGGGTCGCTGCGCGGCTGCCGCACGGTCCTGTGCAGCCCTTTCACCGTCAGCCGGAGCGACGCGGCGACTCATCCCCCCATCATTCGGGGGTACTCCGTAGGCCTGTCGCTCTGCGGACCTCATCCGTAAGGCTCACTTGCTGGCGCGTTCGCCTAACGGCTGCGCTTCATTTCATTTCGCGCCGCTGGAGGCTCCCTGCCAGGCAAAGCAAAGCGTACCACTCCCTAATTGGGGTGCAGGGGATCATCCCCTGCCCCTGCCCCTGCCAGGGCTTAGCCCTGCCCGGCAAGTCTCAAGCCCTGCATTATTTTTTCCACATATATTTTATTTCGGATATTATGTTCGATAACCGTCTGGCCGTTTTCTTTAAAAGCCGGATACACGGCCAGCAAATCCGCCTTGGCCCGTTGGGCGTCATGGGTCAGGCCGAGCTGCGCAGCGGCGGTCAGGCGGCAGACAGCATCCCACAAAGTGCCCGGCATCATTATCTTGTTGGCTTCTTCAAGGGCCTTTTCATAATTCCCGTGCAGATAGTGGTATAACGAGCTATTGGCGCGGCACCAGCCAGGCAGGGCCGGAGACAGGGCCTCTGCCTTGCTGAGCAGTTCAAGGGCCCGTTCCCAATGCCCCATAAGCCCATACCAGCTTGCCAATGCCGACAGCGCGCCCACATTGGACGGGTTCAGGGCCAGGGCCTTTTCGGCGCTGGCCTGGAAAAGCGCGTCTTCACCGCGCAGAAAATAATTTATCGCCGCAGCCACATGGGCTATTTGGCACCCCGGTTCCTGATTCACCGCCTTGATGGCCAGGGGCAGCGACTTTTCCAGCGCATTGTCCACAACCCCGTAGCTCCAATTATAATCCGAGGCGTACAAATCGGCGAGCATGGCCAAAGTCAGCATATTATCCGGCGTGCTTGCCACCACGTCTTCCATGGCGCTTAAGGCGCGCTTGAAGCTGTCCAGGGTAAGCAGGGTGGTCCAGCGGTAATAGAGCAGAGAAGCTTCGCGCTGCCGCTCGTAACCGGAGCTGTTTTCGATAATTTCCCGTTGCAGGGTGCGGGTGATAAAGCCGAAGCCGTCGGCAATTCTTGAGGCCACACTTTCGGCAATGGTTTCCTGCAAAGCCAGACGCCCTTCCGCCACGCTGCCGCTGTAGCGCTCCGCCCAGATATTGACGCCGTTATTCAGGTCTGAAAGACACAGCCAGGCTTTCAGCGTATCGCCCTCAAGCTCCACCCCGCCGCTGAGCGCAAACCGGGCTTCCTGCAAACTGTTGTTTTTCTGGCCCACAAGGTTGATTGCCGCCGCATCGGTGCAGACCACGGCCAGGTCGGTAAACCTGGTCAGGCTGGTGCTGATTTCAATGCTCAGCCCGGAAATAAATCTGTCCACGTCTTCTTTGCCGCTGATGTTTGCAAAAGGAAGGATGAGCAGGCTGGTGTGCTTGCCGTTGTGCAGCGAAGACGGCGGCGCGGGCTCGGGCTCCGGCGCTTGCGGCGGCGCAGTATACGAAAAATAAGCCCCGTACCCGCCTTTGGGGATGGCTATGCGCACCGGCGCATCGGGGTTGGTCAAATAATAATGGTCCAGTTTACTGCGCAAGCGCCCGGCTTCAACCCGGATAAGGGGATTGGTGGTGGGATCGAAATTTTGCCCCTGCCTGAAGACTTCAAGGGCGATATTGAAAGCCTTGAGCTCATTTCTGCGCCCGCCGAGGCTCTCTTCCACGATGTAGGTCAAGAACGCCTGGAGGCGCTCCGAGGCGCGGAAGTTCTTGTCTTCAAGAATCTCCGCCAGCTGTCGGCGTACTTCTTCTGGGCTGACTTCGTTCTGGGCCATTTGCCTTCCTCGTTGCCGGAAATCGCAGACCTGGAGCATTTTAACATTGGAATTATATATTGGTAAAATGCTCTGGTGCCGCACTGCTTACCCGCGCGCGGGTAAGCAGCGCGCGCCTTGCGCAAAACCGCCCTGGATTTTGCGCCTGGACCTGGATTTTGCGCCTGTACACATGCGTAAATGAACAATGTCCTAACCTGTATGAAACAGTAATATACTTATCTTGCAGCTTAGAGCAAGTCATGCTTATGTTGGGAGAATGGCGCTTTTAAGCGGCTCATGCGCATAAAAATCTGATCTTGCGCAGGCCCTGCCCGTTTTCAACGCAAAAAACCCCGGAACTTTTCAGCTCCGGGGTTTCGTTAATTATGCTTTGCTTCAAAAAGGCCGGTTTAGAAACCGCCCATGCCGCCCATACCGCCCATACCGCCGCCAGCCGGGGGCATCATTTCTTTCTTGGGCTCGGGCTTTTCAGCCACGGCGCAGTCGGTGGTCAGAAGCAGAGAAGCCACGGAAGCGGCGTTTTGCAGCGCAATACGGGTCACCTTTTTGGGGTCGATAACCCCGGCCTTGATCAGGTCTTCGTATTCGCCGGTAGCGGCGTTAAAGCCGAAACCTTCTTTGCCTTCGCGCACTTTTTCCACAACCACGGAGCCTTCGTAGCCGCCGTTGCGGGAAATCTGGCGCAGAGGTTCTTCAATGGCGCGGCGAATGATCATCACACCGGCAGCTTCGTCGTCGTCAGCCAGCTTGATGCCGTCCAGGGCCTTGGCCACGCGGATGTAAGCCACACCGCCGCCGGGCACGATGCCTTCTTCAACGGCAGCCCGGGTAGCGTTCAGGGCGTCTTCCACGCGGTCTTTCTTTTCCTTCATTTCAGTTTCAGT
>CAZNBK010000073.1:0-5361 GCA_964571105.1 uncultured Desulfovibrionaceae bacterium | reverse complement strand
GCGTTCCTGCATCTTTTCGCGGTCGTAATCAGAGGTGGATTCGTCGAGCTGAGCGCGGATCATCTTGATCCGGGCCTTGATGGCTTCCTGGTCGCCGTTGCCGTCCACGATAACCGTGGTGGCCTTGTCAACCACAACCCGGCGGGCAGTGCCCAGGTCGCTCAAGGAAACCATTTCCAGCTTCTTGCCGGTGTCTTCGGAAACAATCTGGCCGCCGGTAAGAATGGCGATATCCTGCAAGGTGGCCTTGCGGCGGTCGCCGAAGCCGGGGGCCTTAACCGCAACAGTAGCCAGGGTGCCGCGCAGCTTGTTGACCACCAGGGTAGCCAGCGCTTCGCCGTCAACGTCTTCGGACAGAATCAGCAGCGGGCGACCGGCCTTGGCCACCTGCTCCAGCACGGGCAGCAGGTCTTTCATGGTCGTAATTTTGGGTTCGCAGAGCAGAATGAAGGGGTTTTCCAGCTCACAGGTCATTTTTTCGGGGTTGGTGGCAAAATAGGGGGAGAGATAGCCGCGTTCAAACTGCATGCCTTCGACCACATCCAGGGTGGTTTCCAGGCCCTTGGCTTCCTCAACGGTGATCACGCCTTCCTTGCCCACCTTGCTCACGGCTTCGGCAATGATGTTGCCGATGGTGGTGTCGGAGTTGGCGGAAATGGTGCCGACCTGGGCGATTTCTTTCTGATCGCGGGTGGGCTTGGCCAGGGTGGCCAGCTCTTTCACCAGCACGTCAACGGCCTTGTCGATGCCGCGCTTGATAGCCATGGGGTTACGCCCGGCAGCCACAAGCTTCACGCCTTCGCGGTAAATGGCCTGGGCCAGAATGGTCGCGGTGGTGGTGCCGTCACCGGCGATATCGCTGGTTTCCTTGACCATCTGCGCGCCCATGTTTTCAAACTTGTCTTCCAGCTCGATTTCCTTGGCCACCGACACGCCGTCCTTGGTAATTACCGGAGCGCCGAAGCTCTTTTCAATAACCACGTTACGGCCTTTGGGGCCCAGGGTAACTTTAACCGCGTTGGCCAGCTTATCCACGCCATGGGAAAGGCGTTCGCGGGCCTTGACGTCAAAAAGAATTTCTTTAGACATGATTTAATTCCTCCAGAAGTATGTAAACAAATCGCGTTTGCTGTTGTTGGCCGGGCTTAGGATACAATGGCGAGAATGTCGTCTTCGCGCATGATCAGGTGATCTTCGCCGTTGACGCTGATTTCGGTACCGGCGTACTTGTTGAAGAGCACCTTGTCGCCCTTCTTCACCGTCATGGGCACGGCCTTGCCGTCATCACCGACCTTGCCGGGACCGGCAGCGATAATTTCGCCCTGCGAAGGCTTTTCCTTGGCGGTATCGGGGATATAAATACCACCGGCGGTCTTTTCTTCGTAATCCAGGCGCTTAACCAACACGCGGTCGCTTAAAGGCTTCAAGTTCATCTGTCAAACCTCCAATTAAATTATTTCAATTAATAATCGTATACCTCTCGGCCCGCCGTCCTGCGCGGGGTTCGAGGGTCGCTTGTGAAAAAAGTGGTTTTTGCTCTCTCCCGCTGTGCGGCTTCATCGTATACCTCTCACCCGCGCGTCCTGCGCGGGGTTCGAGGGTCGCTGCGCGAAAAACGTCGTTTTCGCTTGCTCGCCCTGCGGGGCCACCGCCTTCCTGGCGGTGCCTCCTCCCGTCAGTTTATTTTCGGTCAAAGTCCGTAGGCCGTGACCTTATCGTATACCTCTCGGTCCGCCGTCCTGGCGGACACTCGAGGGTCGCTTGTGAAAAACGTGGTTTTCACTGCGCGACCGCTGCGCGGCCACCGCCGTCCTGGCGGTGCCTCACCCCGTAATTCGGGGGTACTCCGTAGGCCGTGACCTTATCGTATACCTCTCGGTCCGCCGTCCTGGCGGACACTCGAGGGTCGCTTGTGAAAAACGTGGTTTTCACTGCGCGACCGCTGCGCGGCTGCCGCCTTCCTGGCGGCTTTCCGCCCAAAGTCCGTAGGCCGCTCCCCGTTGGGCATACCCAAACGTACCACTCCCTAATGAGGGTGCAGGGCTTAGCCCTGCGGGGTGCAGGGGATCATCCCCTGCGCGGTCCAGGGCGCAGCCCTGGTTAGCCCTGCCCTGGTTAGCAGTCTCACCCCTGGAGTGCCAAACACGGTTGAAAAAAAATCCGCGATGCGGCCTGCGGCAGCCCGGCACAAACAAGGCTGCCCGAAAAATAAACCGATAGTTGGCTTGCGGTCAGGGACCGTCAAAACTCCGGGTGCCCCTTATATAAGAACCTGGGTCCCTTTGGGAAGAGGTTAAAGATAAAAAAAATTATTTTTTTCTTAACCCAAGGATATTATTGATATTATTGACAGTGGCCTTATTTAAGCCCCGCGCTGTTCAGTTCTTCATGCAAAAACGACTCTTTCCGCAAAATATCATCCAGCGCGGCCTGTTCGTCAAACCTGCGGGCAGCCTCAAATTCATCCGGGGTATACCGGTTTTGCAGCTTCATGAGGTTGCCCATGGCATTGCTGTATTGCGACTGGCTCTGCCGCGCTTCTTTGCCGGTCTGTTTGGCGTGGCGCACGCAAAGATGCCCCTGGTAAACCGGAAGACTGCCCTGAATGGCCATGCGGATGTCGTGTTCCAGGTCGTCATACTGGGAAGGCGAATAGCGCAGGTCAAACCCGCCGACGCGCTCAAAGGCTTCCCGCCGGAACAGATGGCAGCAGCCGGTCACCGACAGGGTCGGGCGGATATAATTAAACTGCCCGAAATCAAAATCCTGAATCTGCAATGAAGAAATCTGGAAATTGCGGTCCAGATCGGAAGTTTGATCCAAATCGCGCACGCCCGGATTCATGTGTAAATCCACGCTTTGCAGCATGCTCAGGTTTTTGGCGTCAGCCACCCTGCACCCGTAGACATTGGCCTCCGGGTAGGCCGCCATGGCCGCGCCCAGGCGCAGCAGCCAATCTTGGGGCACAAAGGCATCGTCGTCGAGATAGGCAAACCAGTCGCACTCGCGCACTTCGGGCAAAGCGGCCAGCCAGTTGCGGGCCGCCGGAGCACCGACGTTGACCGGCAAGCTCAGCATACGCATGCGTTCGCTTCCGGCCTTGGCCACCCAGGCTTTGAGCACGGTTTCGGTGTGATCGGTGCTGCCGTTGTTAAGCACAATGACCGGCGCGCCGCCCAGTTCGGATTTAAACACCGCCTCCAGGGCCTGGTCTATCTCGGCGGCCTTGTTCCAGGTATAAAACAAAATCGCGCCCTTGCCCTGCGGCAAGCTCCGGGCCTCGTGCAGCCCGGTGAGCGTATCGTATAACGCCAGTATGGCATTGGTCTGCCAGGGGCGTCGGCTGACGCTGCCCAGCCACAAGGGCAGGGCCAGGTCTTTTTCTCCGGCCAGGAGCAGGGAATAGGCCTGGCGCGAGCGCCAGCGGTTGAGGTTAAGGGCGTCGGTGGCCTGGCCGTACAACTCGGCGGCCTGGCCGTAATCGGCCCGGTTAAAGGCCAAATTGGCCTTGAGTATCGCCAGGATAATGCCGGGCAGCCCGGCGGTTCCGGCAATGATTTCTTCCAGCCAGTCGTGCTGGGCTTCCACAGTGCCCACCATCACGGCCTGGTGCAGCCAGTAAATATTTTTGGGATCTTTGGCGACCTGGTCCCCGACATAGTGGCAAACTTTTTCCGTATTGCGCTCATCGAGCAGGCGGTAAAAATAGCGCTGATCGCGGGGGGCATGGTAGTTTTTCAGCAGCCAGTCCATTATCGGCAAAATGGGGCCGGGCAGAAACGAGGTCTTGTTATTCAAAATTTTGAGCTGAGCGGCCAGGCTGTAATCCAGGCAGTCGCCTTCATAGGCGGTCAGCAGCATGTCCATGCCCAGAGACAAAAACACCTGCTGATCTTCGCCGGATTTACCGGCTGCGCCGGACAATGCCGTTTCAGCCATATCCGCCAGATGCAACCTGCCCACACTACCTTGCAGCAAAGCCCGCCGCATGCCTTGCGGCAGCCTGCTTTGTAATTCGTGCCAGTTTAATTTCATCAACCCTGCTCCTGTCCACTCCCAAGTTTTCTACAGCCGGTTTATGAACATCGCTTTGCCGGAAAACGCGGTTTTCGGCCAGCTTACGCACCTTTTCAGGCGCCTTTTAAAAGTCATTGCCAAATCAATTATTAAACTTTTAACAAATCAATGTTTAGACTTTTTCTAAACTAAGTACAATCTTTTATTTACCCGCTCAACAAATTCATTCGCAATTTCACCCCATCGGCCAAGAACTTGCTTCTTGCCGTTAATTATCTATACTTGGGCACCATGACCGCCACAGACACTTACCAGAAAAGCAAGCTTCTGCGCAATTTGTTCAACCGGGCTCCGGCCTGGGCGCTGGGCATAGCCGATGAAAAAGCCTGCGCCAACCTGCTGGCCGCGCTTTTGGTCGGCGCAAAAGGCCGCGACGACGACCCCGAGATGATTACCTGCGCAGTGAGCCTGGCCCGCTGGGGCCTGCAATTTTACCCCCTGGCGCCCGAGCTGCTCTCCCTGGCCAGCCTGCTGGAAGAATCCGGCGCGGATATGGGGCCGGGCGCGGCCTTGCTGAAAAATTTGAACACGCGCGGCCCCGGCTTGTCCAAAACCTGGCAGCAAGGGCTTGCGGCCCTGCTGGCCGGTGATGAAGCCCCGCTGCAAGATTTTTGGGCAACTTTAGCCGCGCAGCCCGCCCTGACTGCCCGCTTGCAGGCGGAAGCCGCCATTTTGGCTTGTTCCGGGCCGCTGAGCGACAAGGAACTGGCCCTGCTGGCCCAGGTGGATGAAGTGTTGTTCGGCGATTGGAAAACCTGGCAGTTGGCTCGCGCTGAAGCGCTCAGCAACGACAGGGCCGCAGCCATACGCCGCCTGGCCGGTTTGCGCGCCAAATACCCCTGGCAGACCAACCTCACCCAAGTGCTCCACCAACTGGTTTTCCCCCTGCCCGCTCTCCCGGCAGACGCCCCTTCCACAGCGATTTTATTGTATTCCTGGAATAAATGCGCGGCCCTGCGCACCACCCTGGAATCACTGCGCGCCTCCGAGCTTGGCGGCTCCCCGGTCTTTGTGCTCAACAACGGCTCCAGCGACGACACCGCGGCCATGCTCGGCACTGTTCGGGAAACCTGGGGCACGCCCTTCACCGTCATTGACCTCCCGGCCAATGTGGGCGCTCCGGCTGCCCGCAACTGGCTGCTGACCCTTCCGGAAGTACGGGCCCATGCCTATGCCGCCTTTCTCGATGACGACGTCATCCTGCCCGGGCATTGGCTCAGCACCCTTCGGCAAACGGCTGCCGCCCACCCCAATGCCGGGAGCATCGGCTGCCTGGTCACGGAC